>CAYMJY010000014.1:0-9533 GCA_964391355.1 uncultured Dehalococcoidia bacterium
TGAATATTTTGGAATTACATACCCGTTACCTAAAATTGACCACATCGCGGTCCCTGACTTTGCTGCAGGAGCAATGGAAAACTGGGGCGCAATAACCTACAGGGAGACGGCATTACTTTTTGATGAGGGAAATTCTGCGGCTCAGGCTAGACAACGAATCCTAGAAGTCGTTTCCCATGAAATGGCCCACATGTGGTTTGGTGATCTCGTAACAATGGAATGGTGGGACGATCTTTGGTTAAACGAAAGCTTTGCTTCTTGGATGGGCGATAAAGCTGTAGGTGTTCTTTATCCTGAATGGGAAATGTGGACCCAATTCGTGTCACATGATACTAATTCTGCATTAACTTTGGATGGACTTCGTAATTCTCATCCCATTGAACAAGAGGTTAAAGACCCTGCAGAAATTAGAGAGCTATTTGACGCAATCAGCTACTCCAAAGGTGGTTCTGTTTTACGCATGCTTGAGGACTTTTTGGGCCCAGAAGCATTTCGCAGAGGCCTACATTCTTACCTTTCTTCTCATTCCTATGGAAATGCAAAAGGTTCGGATCTTTGGCGTGAATTAGAGATTGCTTCAGGCAAACCTGCTGTCGCTTTAGCGGAAGCATGGATAAAACAAACAGGATACCCCGTAGTTCATGCCCAAATTGTCCATGGTGAAGAAAGCTCTACTCTTAATTTGAAACAAGAAAGATTTACTTATGACCACCTCCTCACAAGCTTTGAGGCTGATGAGACTTTATGGCCTATCCCTTTGAGAATTAGCTCATCAAGTGCCGAAATAAGCGAGGTGCAACTATTTGAAAATAAAGAAGATATCTTGAACCTTGGTTTCCACACAGATTGGTTGAAAGCGAACGGTGGGCAAACAGGGTTCTTCAGAGTTGCTTATTCAACAGAAGAATGGAATCGGTTGATTGGCGCGGTAAAATCAAAAAAATTATCTGCTATTGACAGGCTTAGTTTGCAAGATGATGTGTATGCTTTGATGCGTGCTGGGTACGTTTCCGCTACAGAATTCTTCGAACTAGCAAGTGCTTATGACACAGAATCCAATGCAACTGTTCTTTCTGATTTTGCTTCTAACTTAAAGGGCTTAGACTCATTGCTTTGGGACCAAGATTCATCTTCCATGTTCAATGATTTTGCCAGAGCGAGATTTACAAAGGCTGCTCAAAAATCTGGTTGGGATGCGAAGGAGGGGGAGGGCCATTTAGATGCCTTGTTCCGCAGTACGGCAGTAGGACAAGCTGGATCTTATGGCGATGATAGCGTGATTAATGAAGCCCGATTGCGATTTTCTGAGTTTGCTGTAAATAACAAACCAATACACCCTGATATGAGGGGTGTGGCCTTTTCATTAGCCGCACAACATGGCGATTCTCAGGTTTATGAGAATCTGTGGAAAATCTACAATGACTCAAAGCTTCATGAGGAGAAAATGCGGGTTTTAGGCGCATTGAGCAGGTTCAGTGATAAAGAAATTTTATCTGACCTTTTAGTCCGCTCTATGGATGATAAGCAGGTTAGGTCTCAAGATGCACCAATCGTTCTTATACAAGTCTCCATGAACAAAGTAGGCAGAGACTTGTCATGGGGATTTCTTACGGAAAATTGGAAAGAAATCGACAGGCGTTACGGCAAGGGAGGTTTTGCAATAATGCGTATAGTTCAAATACCGGGGTCTTTTACAACAAATGACCGGTTCCAGGAAGTTAAATCCTTTTTTGATAGAACATCTGCACCTTCTGCATCGAGAACTATTCAGCAAACACTAGAAAGAATTAAATTAAACGTTGCGTGGGTAGAAATGAACCACACTGAAATAGATAGCTGGTTAAAAAAGCAAAATGACTAAAACCTAATCCAAATTCGCTGCTTTTGCTGCGAGGCTAAAATCCTTTTCCGTGAATTTGTATAAACCTGCACCACCAGCAAGTATGGCTGCAGCTGTCTCTCTGGATGCATTGTTCAGCAGATTAGAAGAAACATTGGGGAAATTAGAATCAAAATGAGGATAATCAGTTGAAATGCACATGTGTTTTGGGGTAATCAGTTGTGCAGTTGTTTCGATTTCCGGTTCGCTGCCTTCGACAGCTGCCCAGCAATTTCGTTCAAAGTATTCTTTTGGTGTCAAAGATAAATAAGGAGCATGGCTATCGCGGTATTGCGGGTAGTCCCATTCGATCCGACTTAGGAGACCAGGCACCCATGAATTTTGAGCCTCGAGGTAACCTACTCTTAATTTTGGATGAAACTCAAAAACACCTCCAACAATTTGAGCTAGCAATGCCTGTTGCATTTCTATCCAATGGCTTGCTACATGTCGGTAAAAACGGTTCTCACCATAGATAGTATTCATGTGGGAGTACCAAGCGCCTGTTCCTTCGTGAAAACCCCACGCTACATCTAGTTCTTCATGAAGTGTATAGAGGGGATCCCAGTAACTGGAGTGCCAGTAGTGACCGTTAACAAGATTGGGTCTCATAAATGAAGCAACTGCACCTAATTCCTGAACACACCTTACTAACTCTTTGCATGCTAAATTTACGTCATGAAAAGGGAGCATTGCGGCAAACTTAAGGCGCTCTGGGCTGAAACTACAAAAATCTGAAATCCAATTGTTATAAGCTTCGCAGATTGCTAATGAAAGTTGTGGGTCCATCCCATCACGTGCAATTACGCTGAGGTTCACAGTAGGGTAGAGCACAGCTATGTCTACTCCTTCCATGGCCATACCTATAACTTGCGCTTGTGGGTCATAGTTCCGTTCAATGGCAAAATCAAGCCTGCCAGTGCTGGCAGATCTGGATCCCGATAGAGGCTGATTCCCAGATGCAGTAACTCCCCTAAGAGGTTTGCGGTACTGTTGAGTATTGTCATCCATTGTTCGTGGCAAACCATCTACGTAGAGAACCCCTGAGCGCGGGTTCCCGCTTGCACTCACCGGGAACGTAACTCTGTCTTTGAACCGCGGATCCAAGTACTTATTAAAAAGGTCTGCAGGTTCCATGACGTGCATATCACAATCAACGAATCTTAGTCCATCTTTCACTGGATCCTCCCTCACGTACGATGCCAATTTACCATAAGGATTGTTTAAAATCTTGGTCTCAAAAGAGTCTTAATAACTGCGAACTTTTTTCGTTGTTTGCGAGTTATGCTCATGCTATAGTCACTATGCTCCATAAGCATAAATAATTTGACAAAATAGGGTTTTTACATGGCAGACCACGACGTTTTGGTTGTCGGTGCCGGATTAGCCGGCATGCGAGCTGCAATTGCTGCACATCGCCAAGGTGCAAATGTCGCACTAATAAGCAAAGTTCATCCCGTACGCAGCCATTCTAATGCTGCACAAGGTGGAATAAATGCAGCTCTCAGAGGTGATGATGACTCTGTAGATTCGCATGTATATGACACCATCAAAGGTTCGGATTTCCTTGGCGACCAAGATGCTATTGAATTCATGTGTAATGAAGCACCCCCAGAAATCATTAATCTGGAACACATGGGAGTGGTTTTTAATCGTGACGACGGTGGCAGATTAGGGACAAGGGCATTCGGGGGAGCAAGCCATGCCAGAACGTTTTTCGTTGCAGATATAACTGGACAGGCTATTTTGCATGTGATGTATGAGCAAATAATCAAATCTGGTGTTCGTTCTTATGAAGAGTGGTTTGTCACCGACCTGATCATCGAAGACGATATTTGTAAAGGCGTAGTTGCGATTGAGTTGCTTACGGGCAAGATGCATGCAATTACAGCAAAAGCTGTCATCTTAGCTACAGGAGGCATTGGGCGGGCATTCGAGCCTACTACTAACGCACTCATCTGTACCGGTGATGGAATCGCTCTTGCTTATAGAGCTGGTGCAACCCTGCTGGACATGGAAATGGTTCAATACCACCCCACTACGTTGATGGGGAATGGTGTGTTACTTACGGAGGCCGCTAGGGGTGAAGGCGCCTACTTATTGAATTCCAAGGGCGAACGATTTATGGAAGGGTACGCACCAAAAATGAAAGAATTGGCTTCTCGCGATGTCGTTTCTCGTGCTGAGGCAACTGAAATCGAGGCTGGACGAGGCATCAATGGCTGCGTCCTCTTAGACCTGAGGCATCTGGGTCGTGAGCTGATCATGACGAAACTAAAATATATTCATGAAGTAGCACAAGACTTTGCTAATGTGGATATGGTAGAAGAGCCTGTGCCTATTCGACCTGGACAGCATTACATAATGGGTGGCATTAAAACTGACGTTGATGGTAGAACATGGGATCCCTCCGGTGAGGCAAAATGGTCAGGTGTGCAAGGGTTGTTTGCCGCTGGTGAAACGGCATGTGTAAGCGTACATGGAGGAAATCGATTAGGCGCAAACTCATTGCTCGAAACTGTTGTCTTTGGTAAACGAACTGGGGAAGTTGCTGTAGCATACGCAAACTCTCAAAATTCAAAAGAAGCATCAGGGCCAGCACACCTAGCTGATGCACAAGCCAAGATCAAGAAGCTCCTGGATAGAAAACAGACAAATTCTGATTACACTGCCAAAGTTCGCCTCGAAATGGGCCAAGTAATGAATGAACACTTGGCGGTTTTCCGGGAAGAACAAGGAATGGTGACTGCTCTTAATAAAATTGCTGAATTAAGAGAGAGACATTTAAGTGTCCCTGTAATTCATAAAGGCAGTATTTACAATACCGATCTAGTATTCCATATGGAACTGACAAACATGCTGGAAGCATCTGAAGCAATATGTGCCGCTGGGGTATACAGAAAAGAGAGTAGAGGGGCGCATTTCCGTAGAGATATGCCTGAAAGAAACGATGATGAATGGTTGATTCACACAACAGCAGTGTTGAAGGACAACAAGCCTGAGATTGGGTCATTACCCGTTACCATGACAAAGTGGAAGCCGGAGCCCAGAGTCTATTAAAACTTTCATAATCGTCTAGACAGAAGAGGAAGAAATGCAAACAACACTTAAAGTTAGCCGGTACGACCCAGAAAACCCTGATGTAATTCCTCATCTACAAGAATATGAATTAGAGGTCGAGGATCATTTTACTGTTTTGGATAGCCTGATTAAAGTTAGAGAAGAAGTAGACCCTTCTCTTGCCTTAAGATGTTCATGTAGAGCATCAATATGTGGTTCATGTGCTGTTCGAGTCAATGGTAGAGCACATTTGGCATGCAAGACGAAAATCACGGATGTATCACCGGGTGGCGATCCTATAGTTGTTGAACCTGCTGGTAATCAAAAAGTCATTAAAGATTTGGTTACTGATCCTAATCTTTTCTGGAATAAGATAAAATCTGTTGAGCCATTCTTACAGCCAAAAGGTCCTGAGCCTGAAGAGGAATACATCGCTTCTAACGAATCCATGATAAACCTGATAACT
The DNA here is from genome assembly GCA_964391355.1 of uncultured Dehalococcoidia bacterium. Taxonomy (GTDB): domain Bacteria; phylum Chloroflexota; class Dehalococcoidia; order Lucifugimonadales; family Australimonadaceae. The sequence continues at coordinate 5,406 of CAYMJY010000014.1, forward strand.
CCAATGGGGTGCATCATGTGTGGAGCATGTGTATCTGATTGTACGGTCCTTGAAGTGGATGAGAATTTCCTTGGACCTGCTGCTTTGGCTAAAGCGTATCGATTTGTTGCTGATCCAAGGGATAATGCCGATAAACAGAGGCTTACTACATTAAACGAATACGGCGGTGCATGGGATTGCACTCGTTGTTTTCAGTGCGTAACTGCCTGTCCCAAAGGAGTCGCACCAATGGACAGGATAATGGAATTACGTGAGCACATTATGGATGCAGACATGCCAAGTACTGTCGGGTCTCGTCATGTTGAATCCTTTGCGAGGTCAGTATCTAGGGCAGGGTGGTTAGATGAAACTCTATTAGCAATTGAGTCCATGGGTATTTTCAATGTGCCTAAGTTAATAGATAGTGCGCCAGTGGGTATCAGAGCCTTGATTAGAGGGAAACTTCCCAAACCTGGCCCGTTGCACCATAAATTACCTGGAGCAGAGAACATCAGAAGGATTTTCAAGAGGTGGGAGTCAGAAAAAGCCTCATCTAAATTAACAGAGGAAGTGAAGAAGAATGGCTAAGTTCGCGTTCTATCCAGGCTGTGTAGCAAGGGGCGGTGCTCCTGAACTTTACACTTCAACAATGGCAGTTGCTGACAAGTTGGGGCTAGATCTTGAAGAAATAGTGGGCGCGGCATGTACTGGTGCAGGAGTACTACAAGAAAAAGGTCTCAAACTTGGTGACACATTAAATGCACGAACCTTCGCAATGGCTGAGCAAATGGGCCTAAGTACAATCTTGACCATATGCTCTACCTGCCAAGGTACTATGGCTCAAGCGAATAAAAGACTTCAGGACGATCCGGAATATTTAGCTGAGATTAACAAAGAATTAAGGCCAGAAGGCTTAGTATATTCAGGGAATATTTTAATTAAGCACCTTGTATGGGTCTTAGTCGAAGAAATTGGCCTTGAAAAGGTCAAATCTTTGGTCACAAACCCAATGCCTGGACTTAAGGTCGCACCCTTTTACGGTTGTTACATTCTAAGGCCTTCTGATGCACTGGGTATCGATGAAAATCCAGGACGAGAGTTTTACCTAGAACGAATAATTGAAGCACTAGGTTCTGAGCCTGTTAATTTCCCTGGAAGAACAAAGTGCTGTGGCTTCCCTATACTTTTGATTAATGAAAAAAATTCTACAGCTATGGTGGGGAAGCACACCCACGATGCGAAGCACGAAGGGGCTGATGCAATGGTTACACCGTGCCCTCTTTGTCATTTAAACCTAGATGGTTATCAACCAAAAGCGGCAGCTCAAAGAAACGAGAAAATTGATTTACCTATATTGCACTTGCCTCAGATGTTGGGCCTAGCTTTTGGCTTTAGTGCAAAGGAACTAGGGTTGGGCAAGCATATCGTTAGTACTAAATCGATTATTGAAAAAGCAAGTATTCGAGCTTAGTACTAACAGACCTTCCACTAGATGCAGTACTTATCGTCTGTTAGTTTAGCGTGCAAGTAAATTGAGCGGCTTTAGGAGTTCTCATGAACGCACAAAATTTGTCTGATGCATCAACGGGAAATTACGTTAAAACAGAAGATTATCAGGTTTATTACAACCAAGCTGGTGAAGGGGATACAGTCATCATGCTCCACGGCGGAGGCCCAGGGGCAACAGGATGGAGCAACTTTTCCCGTAATATCGGTGCATTCTCAGAGAAGTTCAATACTATTCTGATCGATTGCCCTGGTTTTGGAAAGTCTGACCCTGTAACAGTTTTAGAACCTAGAGACAGAGTTAATGCGAAAGCTGTCAAAGACTTGATGGATGAACTTGGAATAGACAAAGCGACATTAATCGGAAACTCTATGGGAGGAGCATCGTCATTAGCATTTGCATTACAGTGGCCTGAAAGGCTCAATAAAATGATACTCATGGGACCGGGAGGGGCTGGTCAGAGTATTTTCACCCCAATGCCCTTAGAGGGAATAAAGCTTTTATTCAATCTGTATAAAAACCCTACACTCGAAGGCCTACGTGAAATGATACAGGTTTTTGTGTACGACCCTTCTAAAATAACTGATGATCTAATTCAGGGCCGTTTCGATGCAATGATGGCCAATAAGCACCACTTAGAGAACTTTGTGAAGGCAATGGAGTCTTCTGGGGGCTTGCTGACCGATTACACACCAAGACTAGGAGAAATTGCTACCAACACCCTAGTAACTTGGGGTAGAGATGATCGATTTGTTCCGATTGACCATGGCCTAAGATTGGTTTGGGGATTACAAAATGCTCAGCTCCATGTTTTTTCTGAATGCGGCCACTGGGCACAATGGGAGCATTCAGAAAGGTTTAACAGGCTCGTAATTGATTTTATTGAGAACGATTAATAGCCACTCTTTAATAGGAAATATGCCATGCTGACAGCAGAAAACACCAGTAAAACCGTTGTTGCTAACGGCGTGTTAATTCAATATCACGAAGCAGGCCCAGAATCGAATAATGCCCCTAATTTGATCTGCGTTGCTGCTACGGCTTTTGGAGCAACTGCGTGGGGCCAAAATAGGAAAAACATCGAACCCTTATCTAGGAAGTGCCGTACTTTCTTGATTAACCTCCCGCCTCATGGTGGTTCAGATAAGAAAATCAAATCTGACACACTTAGAACAATTTTTTACGCAAATTTATTAAGAGATTTCATGGATGCTCTAGGAATCAAAAATGCTCATATGTACGGAGGATCCCCTGGAGCTGGACCTGTTTTGAGATTTGCAACTTTGTTTCCTGAAAGAGTTTTACGATTAGTGGTTGACGCCCCGACCGGACTTGGGAAAAGTATGTTTAGCCCCATGCCTGTTGAAGGAGCAAAGCTTACTAGAGCGTTTGGAGATAACCCAACTTATGAAAATGCTCTCGAAGTTATGAAAGTTCAAATATCAGTACCTGAACTAAGAGAAGAAGCTGCATTGTTGAGATATGAGGCAGCTATGACCCCTGGATACCAAGACGCTAGGTTCAATATTGGAGGACCTCCTGAGAACCTACTTGATTTCATTGGTAATGTCTCGGCACCTACTCTGATTATCTGGGGAACTGGTGATAGAGATGTGCCCATGGACAGAGCATTAGCGGCTATGTGGGAGATGCCGAACGCCAGAGTTCACTTATTTGGTGCAGATTGCGGGCATTGGCCTCAATATGAGCGCGCAGAAGAATGGAACCAACTGGTGATTGGATTTTTAGGTTTGGAGGAACCGTAATGAAATACAGCAAAGAATCAACAGACCGATTAATTGAAGTACAAGGCGTTAACATTCACTTTAATGATATTGGAGATTCAAAAAACCCAGCTTTATTTTGTTTTCACGGCGGAGGGCCTGGAGCTAATGGATGGGACAACACTCGCTTTAACATTGATGGACTAGTTAACCATTTTCGTTTGGTTTTGATCGACCTCCCTGGCTATGGAGAATCAGACAAAAATGCTAAACGGCCCCCTGAAACTCCTGGAGACACTGCCTTGGCTCAATTGTTTGCCGGTCTAATGGACAAATTGGGTATTGCATGGGCACATTTCTATGCATCGTCAGCATCTGCTATACCGGCGTTGCGATTTGCATTAGATTTCCCCGATCGCGTAGGCAGACTCGTCCTTCAAGCTAATAACACTCCGTTAAATCAACTAGCCTATTCTCCATCCCCTGCAGAAGGCATTAAGGCTCTTGGTGAATTTCGTGCAGAGCCAACAAGGGAGAGAATGGCTCGGATGATGGAATTGTTTATCCCAAACGAAAATCTTTTGACAGATGAGTTGATTGATAGAAGGTTTAATTCAGCGATTACTCCCGGACATCTAGATGCCGCTACTGAATTTGTATCAGGGGCGCCAAAAAGTAATTTATGGGCAGAAATACATGCTTTAAAGCACGAAGTGTTGATTTTGTGGGGACAGCAAGACTGGATGGTTCCTGTTGAAGGGGCGATGTTGTCTTTGGCTGTTATTCCAAATTCTCAATTGCATGTCTGGGGTGGAGCTGGGCACTTCGTCCAGTACGAGAAAACTGACGAGTTCAATAAACTAATGTCTGATTTTCTTTTGCGCTAGTAACAAGGCCTGCACCGCAGGCCTTGTTACT
>CAYMJY010000014.1:9633-25982 GCA_964391355.1 uncultured Dehalococcoidia bacterium
TCATGTATTGGAGGCCCATCCATCCGGTGCATCACCGAAGTCATATCCCTTCCGTTTCCAGTGGTATAACCCATTTCATTCCACATAGAAGTGTTCATTTTTTTATCTGATCCAATGTGATCAAGAACAAGTTGACCAAACCTTCGAAGAGGATCAGATACATCGGCCAACAAATCAGTAAGCCTGTCCCCATCTAAATCTGTGGCAAGAATCACATTATCTTGGTGTTCTATAACGTCCCAAAGTAAAAGCCCGTAGTTAGTATCAGAAATATGCTGTTCGATTTGCCCGCTCCAACTTTCCATCCCTTCTTTAAAATCAGATGGAAGTAAAGCAATGATCCTATCGACAGCTTCTCTATGCTCGTCATATCCGTCAACAGCCCATTTTCTTCCGACTGTAAACTGGGTCCCTTGAAGTAACCAAGATAGGAGGCCAGAGTTGATACCATCTTCCATAGCTTGGGTTGGTTTGTATGCGACGCGTCCAAATTTTGTAGTCTCATGAACAATTTTTAAAAATAAGCGGCATGCATAGGCCATTTGAATACCGGGGGTATTCATTTCTGAATGTACTATTCCGGTTTCCGCATCGACTTTGAAAGCAGAACGATCTTGTGAATAAGGCAAACAAGGCATGCACCTAACAACTGTTGTGCGACCATAAGGGCGCACATTGCAATAAACACCAGCCTGTGTACGCAGTGGGGCATTACCGGACTTCCCCATCACTACTACTTTCCCACCTTTTCCATCGTTGACATAAGCATCGCCTGCGGTTGACCACTTAATCGAAGTGCATGGCATATTCCCAAACCAGCTAAGTGGTTCGAGTTTTTTGTCATGCCTGATTTGTGACCACATTGGAACGGCATAAAAAGGAAGGTTTAGAATATCGATCGCTGCAACTGTACCTAATAGGGCATAAGCGTCAGTTAAAGAATGAGCAACTGGATTGATTTGTCCATCGTGGTGTCCACCTTTCCATATAATGGCATCAGGATATCCATCTATTTTGAGATCAGTTGGTTCATATAAACCACCCAAGGTACCAAGCAGATCACCACCATCAGCTTCAGTTCTTGCAATTTTCATCAAATCTAACATTTTAGCCCCTCTGTTTTTTTATTATGTCCAAGTGAAAAATTTATCTTACACCGAAATGATTTGTTTAATTAATCTGGCCAACCAAAGTCAAGTTTGTACGCAGAAAATAACTCATCACCTAAATCACCTAATGGTTTACGCCTAAAGGAACTCCCCTTGTCTTCCTTTTCCGATCTCTCAAGTTCGCGATTAAATGCATTCCTAACAACTATTGCTGCAGGTCGCTGGTTTATTGACAAAATACACCCATACTCGAATGAGATACTTAAAATTTGATGCGCTAAATCCGATTCGACTGGTTCTCCATCAGCAATTGGGTCAAACAAAAGATCTAAGAAAAATCTTGCAGAAACACTCACGGAAGATTTCTTTGCTCTCGCAACTTCTTGCTTCAATGGTTCTGTACATTCCTCAAATATTTCTGAAACATCACTGTGTGTCTGTTCTAATATTTTGATTACATCACCAGAATTACTTAACCCTATCGAAGATCCTAACGCAAAAACCTCTTCTGAAGTTGAACGCAAACTGTCAAATGAAATCAGCTCTAAATCTTCTGTTTCCTCGACAGCATGAACAAGTTCTTGAGAATAAAGGGCCACAATGACGTCCGTAAACGCCGGTGATGGGTTTTCAACTCCCACGACTTCTAGCGGAATGAAACGATTCCCTGGCATTATTGGCACCTGAAATGATTAATTTTTTGGAGCATTGGCCATCGCTTCAACAAGTTCCCTCACCCCATTTGCTGAGTTTTCCATTCCTGCCTTTTCTTCGCTATTTAACTCAAGCTCAATAACCCTTTCGATACCATTGGAACCTAATACAACAGGAACGCCCATGTATACACCATCAATGCCATACTCACCCTCAAGGAGAGCAGCACATGGTAGTAACCGGTTTTGGTTAAGTAAGACTGAGTCAACCATCTCTGCTACTGCAGCAGATGGTGCGTAAAAAGCGCTGCCAGTCTTCAATAACTCGACAATCTCGCCACCCCCTGTTTGGGTACGCTTGATTATCGCAGATAGACGTTCTGCACTAAGTAACTCTTTGATTGAAACTCCGCCTACAGTAGTGTGTTGTATTAAAGGCACCATCTGATCGCCATGTCCGCCTAGGACATAGGCTTGTACATCTTTAACTGAAACATTCAATTCCCAAGCAAGGAAAGTTCTGAAACGTGCGGTATCTAGAACACCTGCCATTCCTATTACACGGTTCTTAGGAAGACCCGCCACACTGTATGCGTGCTGTACCATCGCGTCTAATGGGTTCGATACTACAATCAAAATTGCATTTGGAGATTGTTTTACAACCTCTTCGACTACCGAACCGACTATACGCATATTAGTGAAAAGTAGATCATCTCGGCTCATTCCTGGTTTTCTTGCTATACCCGCGGTAATGACTACCAAATCTGAGCCCGCGGTCTCAGTGTATGAATTTGAGCCGATTATAGAAGCATCAATTCCAAGTACAGGACCTGATTCAGCCATGTCTAACGCTTTACCTTGCGGCATACCATCTACGACATCTACCAAAACTACATCAATTGTCCCTCTTTCGTAGAGCCTTTGAGCGGTAGTAGCACCGACATTTCCTGCCCCAACGACTGTGACCTTTTTACGCATGTTTCTTTGCTCCATTTTTCCTTACTTGTACATATGTTAATTAATGAACAACATGACTTTCCTTAGTGATCTTTAAATAGGAATGTAGCTGTCCATATATTGAGGATTCTTAACCTAAGTAAGGCAATTATATTGCTGTGGTTGAATCCCTAGCAAGAAGGAGATATAGGCTTGGCCTTTTCCGCTATTTCAGAATAATCTACAGATGCCTTGAAATTATAATTATGATGCTGGGTTGGGGTTACGAGGATCTTCTTCTATTGAGACGACATCTTCGCTTGATGTGTACCTGAATACCCAATTACTATATGGAAAATTGTCTGCAAGGCGCTCAGCTTCTTTAGCATTTGGTGCATCAATTACAATTTCATAACGTACATCATGGCCAACACGAAATAGCATTTTTACCACCTTAATAGATTAACTTTCATTCTCTATGGTACTCTGGGAAAACTCAAAAAATGAGGTTTTGTTATGTCAGTATTAAAAATTAACGAATTTGACCATTATTATGAAGACCTTGGCGATGGAATACCTATAGTCATGCTTCATGGCGCTGCCGGAAGCGGTGCGGGTTTCTTGCCAATCGCAACAGAGCTTAGCAAAGAAGGTTTTAGGGTAATAGTTCCAGACTTTAGATCAATGGGTCGGAGTGAACATGTTGCTAAAATCCCACCATCTGCTTGGGTGGATGACCTTCTCTCTCTAATGGATGCCTTGCAGGTCGATAAAGCTATAATTCATGGAGTGAGTTTAGGATCTCGAGTAGCTTTAAGGTTTGCGTTAGATAATGCTGACCGCACTCTAGGGTGCATACTTGATGCAGCTATTATCGCAAATGACCCTGCTGGCAATGCTCAGCTTAACCGTGGATTTAACCCAGAGACGATACCTCAAGAACGCAAAGATGCAGCAATACGTCAGCATGGAGAAGACTGGGCTGTTGTACTTCAAAATTTCTTTAACATTCGCAACGAACCCGAACTTCAAGAATTTTATAACCTCCGGGAAAGAGCAAAAACCTGCAACGTTCCCGTTTTAATAACCAGAGGGGACAACGTGCCAGACCCAGTTCATCCTTTGGATCATTCAATTGAACTCCTTAAAACTATTCCAGACGCGCAACTCGCTATATACCCAAACGGTCAAAGCCAAATCACAAACGCGAGTCCTGAATTTTTTAAAGGCCTCGTGAAGAAATTCTCAGCAGGAATATAAGAGCACCTGAGTTTTTCTTGATATGACCACTCCATAAAGAGGAAAATTATTGCTTGATTTAATAAAAGCTACTGGCTCTGATGTTCGCCACCTTTTAATGATGTCTATTTCGGATAATGAAGGAATTAACCTTTCCCAACTAGTCGAATTTTATGAAACTAATAGTTGTAACTACCTTTATAAGCTTCAAAAGGATCAGTTAGTTTTAGGTGTGATTGGGTTCCAAATGCTGTGCGTGGGTGAAGCCAGAATTTTGCATATTGCTGTAGATCCTCAATGCCGCAAACAAGGTGTTGGACGCTCTCTAATCGAGAATGCTGCGACACTTCATCAGATAAGTAGGTTTGAAGCTGAAATAAATTGGGATTCAGCTTATTTTTTCAGGGCATGCGGATTTAGGGTATGGAGCCTTGGAAGTAATGAAGAAGAATGTGAAATTGAGATTCTTAAGTGTGTAAGGGAGAATAAAGGGCTATAAGGGGATATTCCCATGTTTCTTTGGTGGAATTGAATCTCTTTTGTTTTGAAGTGACTCAAGGGCCTTTATTAGTACCGGCCTAGTTGTAGCAGGGTCGATCACATCATCTATATACCCTCTTTCCGCTGCAAGATAAGGGTTAGCAAAGGCTTGTCTATACTCATCAATAAGTGCAGATCTTTCTCCGTCAGCATCTGGTGATTCAGAAAGGCGTCGTTTATGAATCACATTTACCGCCGCATCGGGACCCATGACGGCAATCTCCGCAGATGGCCAAGCAAAATTCATATCGCTTCCCAAGTGCTTAGACCCCATTACAATATAGGCTCCACCATAGGCTTTTCTAGTCACAATGGTTATTTTTGGAACAGTAGCTTCTGCAAATGCATACAAAAGCTTGGCACCTTCCCTAATTATGCCTTGGTGCTCTTGATTTTTACCAGGCATGTAGCCAGGAACGTCTACGAAAGTGATTATTGGTATATTGAAGGCATCGCAAAACCTTACGAAGCGAGCACCTTTAATTGAGGCATTAATATCAATTACACCAGCCAAGTAAGAGGGTTGTTGAGCAATAATGCCTACGCTGCGTCCATCCAGATGCCCAAAACCTACAATCATGTTGGGGGCGTATAACTGATGAATTGGAAGAAAGTAGCCATCATCTACGACAGTTTCTAGAATATCCATCATGTCATAAGGTCTAGAAGGGTCTTCAGGCACCACCTCTCTTAATGACTCATCTACTCTTTCAGGATCATCCTCCTGTGCTCCTAGTGGGGGATCATCTAAATTATTCTGAGGCAAAAATGCCAAAAGGTCTCTCATTGTTGCGAAGCATTCTTCTTCAGAGTCTGATACGAAATGGGCAACTCCTGATAACGAAGCGTGAGTGTCTGCACCACCTAATTCCTCTTGTGTAATGTCTTCACCTGTAACCGAACGAACAACATCAGGTCCGGTTATGAACATTTGAGAAATACCTCTAACCATCATAGTGAAATCTGTTATTGCGGGAGAATACACCGCTCCACCTGCAGAAGGGCCGAGGATCGCAGAAATTTGAGGAATAACACCAGAAGCCATCGTGTTACGCCTAAAAATTTCCCCGTACCCAGCGAGGCTAACTACACCTTCTTGTATTCGAGCACCACCTGAATCGGCGAGACCTATAATTGGAGCACCGTTTTTTATCGCAGTGTCCATTACCTTGCATATTTTCTCAGCTACTACTTCTGAAACAGAACCACCGAAGACAGTAAAGTCTTGCGAGAAAAGATAGATTAATCGGCCATTGACTCTGCCCGACCCCGTAATTACCGCATCACCTGGGTGCTTTTGCTCGTTAGGGTCTATACCTACTCCTCTGTGTGTTACAAAGGAACCAGTCTCTTGAAAAGTACCTGGATCTAAAAGCAGATTGATCCTCTCACGCGCGGTTAACTTGCCTCTGACGTGTTGCTGTTCTGCTCGATCAGCACCATCAGCCTTTGATTTTTTCTGCTGGAGAATTTCTAATGAAGAAAGAGATTTCTTATCTAAAGCCATATAAATACCTAGAGAGATGCTAGCACTGACATCCAATGATTTCTAGGTGTATGGCTGTATCGGGTAATTAATATTTAATTTGCTGGTATCTAATTTATCTGCAGAAAAGTGAATATTAAGGCATAAGTTGGCCGTACACACAGGCTTTCTGGTATGATCATTGCTCAAATTACCGTAATTTCGCACGCCGATTGGAAAGGCTTTTATTATGACTACAGGTCCGAGTTACTATTCGGACGAAGAAATTCTGAAAAGGCTGAATATGCTTTTAGTAAACCGACCCATTGATCCGAGTACTGACGAACGTTCCTTGGTAGATGTGCGGGCACTATTTTCTGAATTAGCTACTAGGATTTACGACAACCCTTCCAAATGGGGGTTGGCACAAATCCCTGCATATGCGCGAGTTGACGTCGCTCAAGATGCATTAGTTGATCTTCTTTCAGCTATTTCTGAGGCACGTGTACCTGGATCAGCCTCAGAGTGGTTCGCTGCAGCTCTAGAATCAAGATTCCTTCAATACTGGACCCTAATAAAAAACCAAAATGACACAAAAACCCTCCCCGATGCACATAGTGCTGTAGAAACTAAAACGACAAAAACTACTTCGAAAAACCTATTTAAAAATAAAGATGGCCCATGGCATCTTTTTGAAACAGAATTCCCAAGAGACGCGTACACTCTAAGATTGAAATTTGAAAAAGGACACCCAGATTCTGAGCTTGAATTTATGCTTGATACTGGTAATCAACGCACGTTACTATCCAAGATCGATCGGGCTAGATCCAGATTTGAAATGTTCTTAGAACAAAGTGGTTATAGCCGTAGTGATACCTCATCTATTATGCAGCGATTTATGGAGGATGAAACGAATGCTTAATTCTTCTGATGGCATGGAAATGTCTAGAGGTTCGTGGATTCGTTTCGCTACAGAAATAGTGACTCGGTGGTCTAGCTTAAGTTCCAAACCTACAATCGAGCTAGTAAAAATCGGCAATAATACCAAGGAAAAACGCTTGGAACGAGGGTACACTCTAGAAGAATTGTCAGAAGAACTTAGCGTTCCAAGTGAATTCCTTTCTGCTTTAGAGCAGGGATTGCTTAAGCCTTCTGAGGTACCGTCAAATTCCTGGGTGCGTTTGATGCGCATTCTTGAGGGCAGGGAAGACCTAGCTAACATTAATAACGCAGGCTCTTTTCCGGAGGATTCAAAATTGACTATTCCAAATTTCAGAAACGAAGATACAGAAGGTAAACCCGATTCAGGCCATACTTTGGGAGTAGCCTCCGTTAAAGTGATTGGGGTAGGCGGTGGTGGATCGAATGTGGTTGCAAGGATGTACGCTCAGGCAATACCTGGAGTCGATTATGTGGCAGTCAATACCGACGCTCAGCACCTTCTCAGTATTGATGTTCCACACAAGGTTAGAATTGGCGACCAGCTAACTAGAGGACTCGGTGTCGGAGGTGACCCTGAACTTGGAAGAGAAGCTGCTGAAGAGTCACGAGAAGAATTATATAACCTTATTAAAGGCACAGATATGGTTTTCGTGGCTGCCGGAATGGGTGGAGGTACAGGAACCGGTGCAGCTCCAGTAGTAGCATCAATTGCAAAAGAGACAGGTGCTTTAACTATTGCCGTGGTCACTAAGCCATTCAGCTTTGAAGGTAGACGACGACAGGCTCAAGCTGAGACTGGAGCTCTGTTGATGCAAAACCGTGTGGATACACTGATATTAATCCCTAATGATCGATTGATAGCTCTTTCAGACGAGACTATGACCACGGCAAATGCATTTCGAATAGCTGATGACGTGTTGCGCCAAGGGGTGCAGTCAATTGCAGAGCTTGTGACTGTCCCCGGTGAAATTAACTTGGACTTCGCTGATGTTAAGACAGTGATGGCTGAAGCTGGCCCTGCTTGGATTGCTATTGGGAACGGGCGTGGCGAAGATAGGGCAATCACAGCAGCGAGAAATGCTGTTGCAAGTCCGTTGCTTGATGCACCACTCGAAGGTGCTACAAGAGTGTTATTAAATGTGACAGGTGGCCCCGACCTCACATTACAAGAAGTCAACCAAGCTGCTGAGTTTATAAGCCGTGCTGTTGACCCAGAGGCTAATATCATATTTGGAATGGTGACTGATCCAAGGTTAGAAGAAGAAGTCAGGGTCACTATCATTGCTACTGGTCTTCCCACAGAGGATAATTTTGGCCCTACATTCGAAGACTTACTTGAAGATAGTCTATCCCCCGAAGAAGAAATTACTAACGAGTCAGAACCCCAGATAGAACTTCCAGGGTTTTTGAAGAGATTTCGAAGAAAAAGCGATTAGAGTAAGAACCCACAAGTTAGAATAGGATGGTATGTTGCAATTCCATATCGTGAGAGAATGTAGTCGGTTTTAAAGGATTCACGGATATGACAACAATTCAAACTAGATTGGTAAAACTGAATCAGAGAGATAATGTAGCAGTTGCTCCTTCTGATATTAATTCAGGCACTACGTTGATCCCTGAGAATCTTACTGCAGTCGATGAAATCCCATCAGGCCATAAAATTGCCACTTCATTTATTAAAAAAGACCAGCCGATAATCAAATATAGTCAAATTATCGGCTTTGCAAGTTCTGATATTTCTGCAGGTTCACATGTTCATACTCACAACGTCTACGTTCAAGAATTCAAACGTGAATATGCAATTTCTGAAGATTTAAAGCAGGATTCACAGATATCACAAAAAGACCTTGCGACTTTTGATGGCATAATCAGGAGAGATGGCCGAGTTGCAACTCGAAATTATATTGGTGTTCTCACTACCGTTAACTGTTCTGCAACAGTGGCAAAATATATAGCTGAGCAGTTTCGCCAAATTCCAGACGAGTATCCCAATGTAGATGGTGTCGTTGCGTTGACCCATGCATATGGTTGTGGAATGAACGCTAAAGGCCAAGGCTTGGAGTTGTTGCAGAAAACTATCGCTGGCTATGCAATCCATCCTAATTTTGCTGGAGTCTTGATAGTAGGTCTAGGGTGCGAGACTAATCAAATAGATTATTTGCTAGAGGCGACAAATCTTTCATTAAGTGCCACTGTAAGAGCGCTCACCATTCAGGAATCAGGAGGTACAGCTGCTACCATCCGAGCAGGTAAATCTCAGATATTGGAGATGATGGAGATTGCGAATGATGTAACTCGGATTCCAGTCCCTGCAAGTAAATTAATACTCGGCCTTGAGTGTGGAGGTTCAGATGCATACTCCGGAATTTCTGCTAACCCTGCCTTGGGTAAAGCTTCAGATTTGTTAATTCTGAACGGAGGTTCCAGCATTTTAGGAGAAACTCCGGAGATTTATGGGGCAGAGCACCTTTTGACTAGAAGAGCTGTTGATGAGAATGTTGCCCAAAAACTATTAAAATTTGTTCATTGGTGGGAGGACTACACCAGCCGTAACGGGGGTGAAATGAACAATAACCCTTCCCCCGGAAATAAAGAAGGCGGCTTGACTACTATCTACGAAAAGTCTCTGGGAGCTGTTGCTAAGGGGGGAACATCAAACCTTGTAGATGTAGTTGATTATGCTGAGCAAATCACTAAAAGTGGTTTTAACTTCATGAATACACCTGGTTATGACCCTGTTTCAGTAACTGGGATGGTTGCTGGAGGTGCAAATGTTGTTTGTTTTACTACGGGAAGAGGTTCAGTTTTTGGTTGCAAGCCTACTCCAAGCCTAAAATTAGCTACCAATACGAAAATGTACGAATCCATGAAAGAAGATATGGATATAAACCTAGGTACAGTTTTGGACGGAGAGAGCATAGAAGATGCAGGTGAACGGCTTTTCAGGTTGATACTGGCAACTGCATCAGGAAAACCAACCAAAAGTGAAGAACTAGGATTTGGAGACGAAGAATTTACCCCATGGCAGCTCGGCGCGGTGATGTGAAACAGATCAAGCTTTTACTAGTTTTAGTTATTCCCCTTTGGGCAATGGCTATTTTGCCTCAAAGCACTACCCATGCAGAAATTACAACGCCAGAGATTTCCCTGAATCGTATTTTTGACCAACTACGGTTCATCGAACCAATTCTTTTGACCAACTCTGGTGACGGCACAAACAGGATTTTTATAGCAGAACAAGATGGCATGATCAGAGTTTTCCAGAACTTTGACCAAATTTCAGATAGCCGTGTCTTCCTCGATATAAGAGAAAATATAAATTCAGAGGGAAACGAACAAGGTTTGCTGGGCCTTGCTTTTGATCCTCAGTATGCATCAAATGGACACTTTTATGTTTACCACACTGAATATGGCGCTGATAGCACAGTCTTGATGCGATACACTGTAAGTACCGATTCAAATATTGCTGATACTGCTTCAGGCTTACTCCTTTTACGTATTGACCAACCATTCGTAAATCACAATGGCGGAGGTATGGCCTTTGGCCTTGATGGACTTTTGTATTTAGGCTTAGGTGATGGCGGATTATTCTCTGACCCAAAAGGACATGCTCAGAATACTTCTACGCTGCTTGGTTCAATTTTAAGAGTCGATGTTTCTGCAGCAAAGCAACTAGAACCTTATAGAATTCCTGATGGTAACCCGTTCTTCGGTAAAACATCAGTTCCTAGGCCTGGCCAATTGAGCGATAGACCAGAAATTTGGGCATATGGGTTTCGAAACCCGTGGAGAATTTCCTTTGATCAAGTTACTGGTGACTTATGGGTCGGTGATGTCGGTGAAAACTCCCGCGAAGAGATCAATATTATCCAACCAGGCCTGAACTATGGTTGGAACTTATCCGAGGGTAGTAACTGTTTTAAATCTAACGATTGTGACCTAAGTCAGATTGCACTCCCTGTTTACGAATATGACCATTCCAGTGGTGATTGTTCAATCACGGGTGGCTATGTTTATAGCGGCGAGCGCCTCCCTTCGCTTAGTAGCCATTACGTTTTTGGTGATTACTGCTCAGGACGTATTTGGGCAATAAAACATAAAAATGGTATTACTTCAGAGCCATTTTTATTAGCAGATGCCAATTTCCAAATTCCTTCATTCGGTGTTGACGAACTGGGTGAATTGTATGTTCTCAGTTCAAGTGGAGGGGTATATCGACTTGAAATTAAAAGTAACTCACCCTTGATTCCAGATCCCACGCCACCACCACCACCACTTCCAACACCAACTCCAACTGCAAAGCAAATGCTAACTTTGCCCCCACTACCGACTCCTGTTTTGAAATCTAAAAGTGACCCTGAGCCTGCGAAGGAAGTTCAGATTCAATTAGCAACACCTACTCCGATTCCAAGGACTTCCAACCCTACGCCAACACCTAGTCCTACGCCGGTACAAGTTGCTACACCCACACCCACGCCATTTGAGCGGTTTAGGTTGCCATTTGATGGGGCTCCAGGTTTGGGGTTGGCTATTATGGCAATAATAGGAGTCACTTCTTTGGTGCTGGTAATAATGGGAGCTATTCAGAACCGCCAGCGCTAGCTCTGCCTTTAAAGATTCCCTGAGGGATTCTTTGCAAATAATGCTGCCAAAGAACATATTACTGGTAGTACAAAAAACACTGAGATGGCCACTTGAAAAGACCCAGAAGCGTCATGTACGAGACTGAAAGGTAATGGCCCTAATGCAGCAGAAGCCATCATGCTGGTAGTTGCAGGTCCCCTGATGCTCCCTAGATGAGAACGACCAAAATAATTGGGCCAGATAACTGTTATCGTGTTCATTCCGAAGCCCATGCTTATGCCAAGTGTTGCAGCATACAAGAAGGCAACCCACTGAACTGTGATTGTAAAAGTGATGCACATAGCTAAGATAAGAATTACTTGCGCTAAGACTAAAGTGTATTTGTTCGGGAAACGGTCATTTAAAAAACCACCCATAATATTTCCGGATAATGAACTCAAGGCCATTACGCTTAAAGCAGAAGCTGCTAAGTTGGCAGATAATCCCTTTTCACCAAGTAATGCAATGTTATGGAAGGTTAAAGCTGTCCCTATCAAAGAGAACGATGAACCTGCAAATAATAATAACCAGAAGGCCCTGGTTCGCAGTGCCTGCGATAAAGTGAAATCTAGATTTGTATTTGCAGCATTATTGCTAATTACAAACTGATTGTCATTTGAAATACCGTCTGGGAGTACTCCTATCGATTCGGGTGATCTTCTCACCAGAAAAATTGCAGGCAAGAGCATCACTCCCCAAATCAAACAACCCAAAATCAGCCATGAATTCCTCCAACCATATTCGCTTATTAAGTAATGGCCCAGAATCGGAAATATTGCTGCACTGGCAGCTGCGCCCAGTGTGGCTACTGACGTTAGCTTTGCTCTAGCTCGCACAAACCATATGGCAACTAGAGTTGTTGGAATAAGCGACATTGCTCCCTGACCCAGAGTCCTAAGCGCTGTGAATCCTATGTAAAGATCCAGTCTCGAATCTATTTGACTCATCCAGAATGCAGCTAGGCCGAAAAGAAGAGTTACAACAGAAATAACTTTCCTGGCACCATAGATGTCCAACAACCTTCCGATACCAATGATCAGAACTGCTCCAGATAAGGATCCAATCGCATACAACCCTGTGATTTGAGTTCTGGTCCAGCCTGTTTCCTGAATAATCGGGTCTATAAACACTGAAAATGTGTAGGTTTGACCAGGGCCGGACATAAATATAGCTAACGTGGAAACGGCCAGTATTACCCATCCATAATAAAAAGGAACGCTAGTAGGAAGCTTGTCAGTTTTTGGAGACTTGCTTGAGCCCATGGATTTACCTTAATAAGCAAATCGACAAAGAAATTGACTAGCCAATTAGCTTAATTACTTTTATCAAAAGCAGGACGCATTTCGTGCCAACTGGTTAGCGTTTGGTATAAATGCCCAATTTGATAGAGAGAGGGTTCATTATAAGGCCTCGAGACAAACTGAATACTCATTGGAAGTGCATTCTTTGAAAAACCAGCTGGCAAAGATAAACCGGGCCAACCGGTAAGATTGAAAGGAACAGTAAAATTACCCCTTATCTCTGCCATGCTAACTAATTCACCGTTCATCATAATAGATCCCTTATTAAGCTCAGGTGCAGTAGTTGGCTGAGTGGGGAGCAGCAATGCATCGAAATCACTTAGTGCAGATGTTGCGCGATCTGCAAGGTTTGATGCCTGTTTTCTGGCATTTAAGTGCGTTAATTCAGATATCAAAGAACCGTCTTCTATGCGCTCTTTGACGTGTTTACCATAGCTGTTTGAATGTTCATGAAAATAAGAATTGTGAACCCTGAAGGCTTCATAATATGCGATCCCCTGATATGCCTCATGGTCGGCATCGTTTGGTGAAAAATCGACTTCTATTACTTCAACACCAGATTCTCTCAAAGTTTCCGCTGCTGAGAAACAACATTCAGCTAATTCTGAATCTGCATCGTTTTCGACCCACTTCACGGGCAGGCCAACCCTCATGGCCTTTGGATTTGTTTCACCTAGTCCGCCTGAAAAACTACCGAACTGCCCTGTCATGGCTTCTAAGAGAAGGGCATTGTCTATAACAGACCTCGTCAAGGGCCCTACTGTGTCCAATGAGGGAGCCATTGGGAATACTCCTTCTAAAGGAACGAGGCCATGAGTTGTTTTCATCCCTACTACCCCACAATAGGCAGCAGGCTGGCGGACAGACCCCCCTGTATCCGTACCAAGCGCCCCTGCTGCAAGGCCTGCACTTACCGAAGCACTTGCACCAGAGCTGCTACCCCCAGAAAAATAATCAAGATTCCAGGGGTTTCTTGTGTAACCGAAGTGGGGATTGTGGTCGATTCCGCCCATTGCAAATTCTAGTAGGGATTGCTTTCCTAGTAGCACCATGCCTGCATCAATAAGGTTTTGGATTACAGGTGCATTTCTTGCAGCAACTGCACTTCTTTTCCACTCAGCACCACAGGTGGTTGGTATCCCTTCGACATCAATCAAGTCTTTAATGCCTAATGGGATTCCATGGATAGTTCCCTTGTAATTACCTTTAGATATTTCACTTTCGGCAAATTTCGCATCTTCGATTGCTCTAGCTGAAGTTAGCATTATGTAAGCCCCAAGAAGAGAATCCCATTTTTCAATTCGATCAAGGTAAGATTTAGTAAGCTCAAGTGGGGACAAGCTTTTCGACTCTATATAACCTGAAACTTCTAAAATGCTTGCATAGTGAAGAGGATCAGAATTATTCACTTCCCCCCCTTTGATTTACTTCTGAGGCTAATCTAACATAAGGGCTAGTTCAGAGATATATGGCACAAAATATTGTCCCTGCCTTACTCAAATATCTGTTCGTTTAAACGGGAGCAGTTCATGCAAAAAACTACAAAAACCCAAGAGAAAATAACTCCATTTGAAAAAGCCAAAGTTGGTTTTAAGAATTATTGGTACCCACTGGTGCAAGCAAACCAAATAACCACTAGACCTCGCAGGATCGTAATGCTAGGTGAACCAATTACAATCACCCGCCGCAACGGAATTGCTTACGCTATTTCAGATTTCTGCCCGCATCGAGGCATTTCATTATCGCTAGGTAAAAACTACTTCCGGGGAACTAACACTATTACATGTAAGTTTCACGGATTCACATACGACCTCACTGATGGCAGTTGCGTAGCAGTGCTATCTGATGGACCAGATAGCGCAGCTGTAGGTAAATTGAAGGCTAGGACATTCCCGCTGGAAGAAAGAAAAGGAATTTTGTGGATATGGATGGGTGATGGAAGGCCAGTTCCATTAGAAGATGATATTCCGCATTTGATGCTACGAGACCAGACAGTATTGAAGTGGAGAGAACGTGTAATTTATGGGAATTGGCGTTATCACGCTCAATCCGATGCAGGGCACTTCCCTACCACTCATCACGATGCGCTTGCACTTTTATCTTTAAGCTGGCATGCCCATTGGAAGGACTATGAAACTGAGATCATATTTGATGAAGTTGATGGCGGGGAATGGGTTGCCCATAAGCACACAGGTGTAGCAGAACAAGCAGATTACCCAGGTTTAGGAGTTTGGCCCCCAAAACGCCCTTGGCGCTACCATTTAACTGCACATGGTGGGACGTTCCCTCCAATCCATGGCACATCACACCAAGGAATCAGAATGCCAGGACTCCTACGCGTACCTCACTGGCCCATGGATGGAGCTTTTCATTACGAGTGGTATATACCGATTAATGAAGATTATTACCGTTATGTGCAAGTGAATGCGTATTTCCCTAAGAACATAATCCATCGAACTTGGATAGAATTTTGGCACCGTGTATGGGTGGATCCAATGCGTAACGGGCGCTTTAATCAACAAGATGCAGCAATGTCAGCTGGTGCAACGAACTGGGAAAAACACCAGGGAAAACACGGCCCAATGTCCTCATATAAACCCGACGCTTTTGCCACTGCTTTTATGGATTTATGTAACCGAACAGCACGTGGTGAAAGCTAGGGCAATAATTATGACTAAAGTAAAGACTTTCAAATTCCAGTTAATATTTCTCTATTTAATAAGCCTATGTCTAATTATTTCATGTAGCAACGATTCAACTCAAATACCTAAAACCGATACAAATCAAACACAAAGTGTGGTGCCTGCAACAACAACTGCTCAACCAAATGAGCAAGGTAGCACAGCAACTCAAATAGAAAAGAGTGAAACTAAAGCTGGTGATAAAACCTCAGATCAAGCTGAACTCTCTACAAGCGAGCCTGCAGAAGAAACACCACCATTACCAACTATCACTCCAACCGTTGTTGAATCGAGAGAAAAGCAAGAGGTTGAAGTTGCGGCTATTTCTGCTCCCTTTCCATTTAATATTCCTAACGAACTGGACTTTTCAAAATCTAGAGACTTAACTTCGTTTTCGGACCAACATATATCAGAATTTTCTGAAGCCTTGAAAATCAATTTTGAACAATCTCCTTTAAAGGCAGGCATCAATATTGCAGTTTTTGACGGTAAAAGTTTGTGGGAAAATGCCCTCGGCATAGCAAGTGCAGAACAAGAAATGACTACCGCTACTCCTATGATAATTAGAAGCACTTCGAAAACTTTCTTAGGTGCATTAGTTGTTTCTCAAATCGAACAGGGCTTATATAAATTTAATGATACGGTCGAGTCATTGCTATCTGATCATCAAGACTATGCATTGATCGACATACCAAATGTAAATACTTCAGTAACAGTTGAACAATTATTAACAATGACTTCAGGGCTTGATGATTGGTCTGAGCAATCTGATTTCTCATCTCGCTTAGCTATAATGATGGATCGTGAATGGAAACCAGCTAATAATTTGAGTTTTCTTTATGATTGTAAACAAAGAAATA
>CAYMJY010000015.1:0-22593 GCA_964391355.1 uncultured Dehalococcoidia bacterium
CATCAATTTCACCTATAGCTGATACTGCTTGTACGCGTATGGAGTTAGATAAAGTGTCGCCAGTCGCAAATGATGCTGAAAACAACAAAGTGGCAAGCATTAACCCCAAAACTATCAGCACCGTTTGTGCCCTTCTTCGAGGAATATTACGCAATGCCATTTTCAATACTATGGGATTGCGAATTGCTATGAATGAAGTCACAAGTGCCGATAGAACAAAAATGATTGTCAGCACGGTGGTAAGCGTTTCTATTGGGATTCCAAAAAGAGTTTCCATCTAGTTGTTATTTGGCTCTTTTTTGGATTTCATCAGACTCAATCTTGCCGTCACGCATAAAGATTAGTCGCCCGGCACGGGAACCTACTGTCTGGTCGTGAGTTACCAAGACAAATGTTTGTTTTCTTTCTTCATTTAATTTGCAAAGCAAATCCATAATTAGTCCACCGGTTTCAGTATCTAAAGCACCGGTTGGTTCATCAGCCCAAACAATAGCTGGATCATTTACTAGAGCTCTTGCTATGGTGATCCTCTGCTGTTGCCCGCCTGACATTTCTGCAGGGCGTTTATTTGCTTGATCACCGACTTCAACCATATCTAAAACTTCGAGAGCCCTTTTCCTAGATGAAGATGCGCTTTGTCCAGCTAGTAATAAAGGTAGTTCAACATTTTCTGCACCAGTTAGAACTGGCAAGAGATTATATGATTGAAAGACAAAGCCCATATTCAGAGCCCTATAGGTAGTCCTGTCTCCATCTGACATAGAATGAATAGACACTCCGTCTATAATAACTTCACCAAATGTAGCGTCATCTATTCCGGAAAAAATATTAAGAAGAGTCGTTTTACCAGATCCGGAAGGTCCCATCACCGCAACCATCTGACCTTTTTCTATAGTCAAATTTATGCCGTTAAGTGCGTGAACTTCAATTTCACCAGCATGATATGTTTTGGTAACTTGCTCTGCAGAAATTATTGGTGAATTCATCAATTAGTCTTATCGTTTAGTATCTTACCTATACTAAACTCGGAAGTTTAAATTTCGTTAAAATCAATGTTAACGTGTTGTAGACTTATCTACAGTCAGTAATACAAATCTTACGAGAGTGGTAATTATATATTCCCATGAAATCAAATGTGAAGGTTTCAAATGACAAGACATTGGTTATTTAAATCAGAACCCGGCTCATACTCATGGAGTGACCTTGTCAAAGATGAAGTTGCTGAATGGGATGGTGTCAGGAATTTTACAGCAAGGAATTTGCTAAGAGATGAAATTAAAATAGATGACTTAGTTCTATTTTATCACAGTAACTCTAAACCTTCAGCGATCATAGGGATTGCAAAGGTAGTGAAAAATGGGTACCCGGATCATACTGCATGGCAACTCGGTTCTGAACACCCCGATCTAAAAAGTTCTCCTGAGAATCCTATTTGGTACATGGTAGATATTTCGCCAGTGAAAAAACTTACAAGAGAAATCAGCCTTACAGAAATTAAAACAATTCCTGATTTAAGCCAGATGATTTTGGTCCGGCAAAGTAGGTTGTCGGTTCAGCCGGTTACTGATGAAGAATATGACCTGATTCTACAATTAGCTGAAATTGACTCTGTAATTTAATTAACCAAGCACTATTCAATCATCATTAATTCAAGTTCAAAGATCAGGTCTTTACCAGCTAAACGATGGTTTGCATCCAGTACCACGGATTCTTCGCCGATTTCTATCACTCTAGCAATTTGACCATTTGAGGATTGAAATTTATCACCGATATTAATTTCTGCTGGCAGAGAATCTCGAGGCACGGAACCTATCATCTCTTCTCTATGAGGACCATACGCATCCGCAGAAGGAATCCTAACTGTCTTTATGTCCCCTACTGCCATTCCTTCGACAGCGTCATCAAAACCCTGAATCACCTGGCCTTCGCCTAACACAAAGGAAAAGGGGTCACGTTGCCTTGACGAGTCAAAAGTAGTCCCATCGTCTAAAGTGCCAGTGTAATGGACTGTAACTTTGTCACCAGCAACTGCGACTTGGGCTTCAGAGCCACAAGAGGCTAATACGCTCAAAGCTATGAATAGAAAAAATGTCGAAACAATTTTCATAGTGGACAATTGGTTCATTTCGTTTCTATTTCCAAGAAGATGTTCGCGTCTGCTATTTTCCATCATTTTAATAATTCCTTCATCCTTTCCAAAGCTTCAATTAGATTCTCGCGTGAATTGGCAAAAGTTACACGAGCATATCCTTCGCCCAATTCACCAAAAGCAGTACCAGATAATAGGCTAACCCCTGCTTCGTTTAGCATTCGTTTCTCAAATTCAGAACTCGACATACCAGTCCCGGTAATATTAGGAAATGCATAGAAGGCTCCTTTCGGCACCCTGCAGGTTACCCCAGGTAAATTATTTAAACCATCAACAACAATGTCCCGCCGTACTTTGAATTCATCCACCATTTGCTTAGTGGTATCTTGACTGCTATTTAATGCAGTTACTGCAGCAATTTGTGCGAAAGCAGCCGTACAAGAAACCGAATTTGTCATCAACCTTGATATAGGTTCGACCAATTCATCCGGGAAAACTCCGTACCCTACTCTCCAGCCTGTCATTGCATAGCCTTTTGATAGTCCATCTAAAATGATAGTTCGATCACGCATTCCTTCAAATTTTGAAATAGAGACATGGTTACCTTCAAAATAAAAATCTTTATATATTTCATCTGATAAGACAAAAATGTTGGCTTCTTTAGCTATTTTAGCAACAGCCTCTATTTCTTCGGGGGGCATGACACTGCCGCAGGGATTATTTGGTGAATTAATGATAATTAATTTGGTCTTACTGCTAATTAATTGACGAAGCGTACTAACATCTGCTGAAAAATCATTTTCCTCTTTAAGTTGCCAAGGAACTGCAGTCCCACCAGCAAAGTTAATCATTGATTCATAAATAGGGAACCCTGGATTTGGGTAAATTACTTCGTCTCCTTGCTCGATTAGAGCCAAAATGGTGAAGAACATTACTGGTTTGCCACCCGGAGTTATAACTATATTTTGGGGAAGCACTTCATACCCTTGTCTCTCACTCTGGTGGTTTGCAACAGCAACTCTTACGTCCATAATTCCAGGTGAAGGTGTGTAATGTGTAAACCCATTATCTAAAGCTGATTTTGCTGATTCACGAATATGATTCGGAGTATCGAAGTCAGGTTCACCTATGCCCATGTGTATTATGCTTTGGCCTTGTGCTTCCAAAGCGCGAGCAGCGGCCAAAGCTTCAAACGCTGTTTCAGTGCCAAGCCGGCTCATTCTTTTTGCGAGTTTCATGATATCCCCAACTCCTAGACTAGCATTTTCCTATTTGTATAATCCCTGCCAGTTCGCGCTATTTCTTGATCTTTGGTTGCATCAAAAATCCTAATTCCTTCATCAATTTTTTTTATGACAGAATCACGGTTTGTAATATCTAGAAGGGTGATTCCTGCCGACCTACATGAATTGAACACAAGATCTCTAATTTCCAACATATTTTGAGGGAATGGTTCTGTTTGAAGGGCTGAGTATCCCAAAGACAGAGCTTGGTCACCAGGTCCATACTCAGCATAAGCTATACCAGGAATGGCTACTGATTCTTTAATAGTGGTTAAAGTCCTGCTGTTCTCAAACTTTAAGCCAAGTAATAGCTCTCCTTTTGGGTTCAATGGCCAAGGATCGGCTATTTTCAAATATTCTTCATCGCTAATACCCCATATTGCTGCTGCGGATGCTTGGCCACCTGAACCTCTACGGCCTTGTCCTAAGCCACTATCCAGACCTAGCTTTTGAAAAGGAAATCTACAAGATTCTACAAAAGCGCGGATTGCACCTGGTGTTTCGGCGTGGCACAAAATAATGCCATGAACACCTCTAGCTAAAATCTGACGGAATTGCCAAGAATTCGCACGTATGGTCTGCTCAGATTCCCCGTCGACAGGAGCTTCAACTATAACGGCAGGAGTTCTATGGCCGCTTCTTGTAGGGCCTCCGTCAACTAAACCACGCATGAACTCTCCCAGACCAAGAATATCAAACGCTCCATGTTCAAATCCGATGTTTATATAATCAGCCCAGGTTTGAGCTGCATTCAAACCAGCTTTGTATGATATTTCCTGACCTGTGTGGGCTCCGACATAATAAACAGGCTGATCCTCTAATAACAACTGAATTGCACGGTTGATTTTATTGTCCATAGCTTCTCCCATCTATTTGGCGCTCTCAACAACAGTGTTTTTAGCTACTACGATCATCCGTTGGCTTTTTTGAGAGTAAATCTCACCATCGAATCCACCATACACGTTTAAAAATTCCAGCGAGCATTCTTTCAATAGTTTTATTAGCTCTACTAGCGTATAAAGTCTAATATGGTGTCCTTCGATTTTTCTTTTTGAATAACCAGGTTCTTCCACTTCAAACCAAATGTGGTTTCTCCCTTCAAGGAAATCAAATTCCCTATGCTCAATTACTCTCGTGCCGTCTGACAAAAATGATTCCTCCAAGTCAACTTGATTTGCCATTACCCACTCATGATTCAAGGTATCGATGAGTAAATATCCGTTGGGCTTTAAGGCTTTATGGATTTGCTTTAGCACTTGAGAGTTAAGGCGATCCTCAGCAAGATATCCAAATGAAGTGAACATATTTATTACGATGTCGTAAATATGCCGCCCCTCAATCTTTGTCATATCTTCTTTTATAAAATTGATTTTGAGGCCTAAGCGCTCAGATTCATTTTTTGCGTTTTCGATATATTCAGCGCTTAGATCTTGCCCTGTGACTTTATAACCTCGTTTTGAAAGTTCGATAGAGTGTCGTCCTTCACCACAGCACAAATCCAAAATAACAGATCCTGGTTCAAGTGGGAAAATTTGTTCAAAAAAGTCAATTTCATTGACCGTGTTCTTTGAATCAAGCCGATCGGCATAAAGCCAAGGATAGTCTCTTCCAAAAAATTCTAAAAACCAATGTCTCTTCATGATCTCGTTAAATAAACCACTATCGTTGTAGAATCTACCTTAGAATTGAATACTAAAACCTAAGTATGTAACCTGTGAAAATGAATAACTATACAGTAAGCAAAGGAATCCATTTTTGCTATGGGCATAGGCTCCTCGAGTACAACGGCATGTGCCGCTACCTGCACGGCCATAACGCGTATTTAGAAATTGATATTTCCGCTAATCACCTTGATCAACTTGGCATGGTAGTTGATTTTAACGAAATCAACGATAAAGCAAAAACATGGATAGATAGCAACGTTGATCATAAAATGTTGCTCTGTGATGGCGATCCTCTCATTCCTGCTCTTAAGGAGCTTGGCGAACCCTATTTTTTAATGGCAGAAAATCCAACAGCAGAAAATATCTCTAAAATGCTTTTTCGGGAAATATCCAGATTAGGACTAAAGCTCAATGAAATAAGGCTATGGGAAACGCCTTCTAGTTATGCTAGTTACTCAGAATAATGACATCGCTTCAATTGCTGTTCTTTCCAGTGGAGGATTGGATAGCTGCGTCTTAATTTATGAATTAAGCAGAACCCAAACAGTATTCCCTATTTACATTGAACAGGGCTTAGCTTGGGAACAACAAGAATTAAAAGCGTTGCGGAAGTACATTTCTGCACTCTCTAGTAAGAGCATTAGGCCAGTTGTAAAACTGAAAATGCCTGTTAAAGAAATTTATGGAGATCACTGGAGTGTAACAGGGGAAAATATCCCCTCCTCTAGTGAGCCCGACGAAAAAGTGTACCTACCTGGCAGGAATATCTTCTTGCTAGCAGCTGCAGGTGTTTGGTGCTCAATAAATGAGGTACATAAAATAGCTTTGGGTTCTTTAGCAGGTAATCCTTTTCCTGACGCTACATCTGATTTCTTCGATGATTTTGCAAAATTATTATCAATTGCAACCTCTGCTCCAATTCAAATTAATGCACCTTACAGAGGTATGAGCAAGCCTAGTTTAATAAAAAAGTTCAAGAACCTTCCTTTAGAATTAACACTTACCTGTAATGCTCCTGAAAACGGACATCACTGCGGAAAATGCAATAAATGCCATGAACGGCAAAGTGCATTTACTTTAGCTAATGTAATAGATAGGACCTATTATGGAAATAAATGACGCAGCTAACACGCCTTTACCTGACAATCGTCGTCCCGATGTACTCAGTAAACTACTTTATGACGTACTGGTAGAGCTTGGAGAAGACCCAAGCAGGCCTGGTCTTGTGAAAACACCACAAAGATGGGCCGAGGCACTTATCACTTACACACAAGGCATGACACAAGAGCCTGAAGAGCATCTCAATGTGATATTTAAGCTCGAAGAGGATGACTACCCTTCTGAATCTGATGACATGGTATTACTAGATAATATTCAATTTGTATCTACATGCGAGCACCATATGGCTCCTATAAGAGGCGTTGCTCACATTGGATATATACCCAACAATAAAAGCAGGGTGATCACAGGCTTATCCAAAATAGCTAGAGTTGTTTCTGTTTTTGCAAACAGACTTCAGGTTCAAGAACAGTTAACGCAACAAATTGCTACTGCAATCGATAAACACTTAGACCCTTTGGGTGTGATTGTAGTCATTCAAGCAGTGCACTATTGCATGATACAAAGAGGAGTGAGGCAACACGATACAAGGACACTAACAACAGCTCGAAGAGGCGCTTTTCTATCAAAAAGTGAATTAGAATTTAAGTTTCAAGAGTATTTAAAGCTTAAAATTAACACAAACAATCTTTAATGTTACTATCTCTGTTGGTTGGAATTGATTGGCAGCGTATCAGGAACAGGTGATATATGAGCATCCAGTTAGACCACACAATCGTGCCAGCAAAGGATAAGGAATTTTCTGCGAAATTTTTTGCGCAAATTATGGGACTCGAATACCAAGGGCCCCACGGTCATTTTGCTCCAGTGCGAGTGAATGAAAACTTAACCATGGACTTCGACAATCGCACTCATTTCCAAAGTCATCACTTTGCTTTTAAGGTTTCTGAAGATGAGTTCGACAAGATATTCGAGAGAATACAGTTATCCGGAACTAGCTACGGCAGTCAGCCTTACGCCCAAAGCAATATGGAAATTAACAATAGGAATGGAGGGAGAGGAGTTTATTTTGCGGATCCTGACGGCCACTCATTTGAAATACTCACACGCTGAATAAACTTTTAAGTCCAAAAATGTTCATTTTAATAGTAGAAATAAAGACCAAAAGCACTAAGCGCCAAGAGTTCATTACAGCAATTACAGAAAATGCAAAAAACTCAAACCAAGAACCTGAATGTTTAAGGTTTGAAGTTATACAACACAATGATGACCCTGATCGCTTTACTCTCTTCGAAGTATACGAACAAGAAAGCTCACTTGAAGCACATCGAAATACAGATCATTTTAAAAAATATGCAGAAAGTTCTGCTGATTTTCTAGAAGAATCACCCGTTAGGATCAATGGTTCTTTTATATACACTCCCATTACATCTTAATTCTCTGAATAGGATCTGAATCTATTGACAACTGTTGGCATAATTAGCGCTGGTGATATGGGTTCTGCTATAGGCAAACGTCTAATAGATTCAGGATTTGATGTTTATACTACTTTTGAAGGGCGAAGCGAGAGAACAATTAGTCAGGCCCAAAAAGCAGGCCTGAAAGACGCTGGGTCTTTTGAATCTTTAATTAACCAAACAAGTACTTTGCTTAGCATAATTCCGCCGGGTCATGCCGGTTCCGTTGCAATAAAAATAGCTGCCGCTGCGGAAAAAATGAACCCGAACCTTAATTTCATAGAATGCAATGCAATCTCTCCTAGAACTATGAATGAGATTTCATCGCTGTTTAAAGAAAACTCAACTGCTGTAATCGATGTTGGTATAATTGGAGGGCCTCCAACACCTAACAGTTCTCCTAGAATTTATTGTTCAGGACCGAACCTCAATTCCCTTTCGGTTTTATCAAACGCAGGTTTAGATGTAAGGGTTTTGAGCCATAAAATAGGTGACGCGTCTGCTTTAAAAATGCTGTATGCCGCATCAACAAAAGGCACTACAGCTTTATGGACTCAATTTCTTGTTGCTGCAAAAAAGCTAAATTTAGATGAGCAATTACTCTTGGAGTTCCAAGGAAGTCGATTGGAGGTCTCTGAATCCCTCATCAAAGAAATACCACGCATGCCTAGGCGCGCGAAACGCTGGATTGGTGAAATGAATGAAATTGCTCAAACATTTGCAGATCTCGGAATGACCCCGGATTTAATGACCGGTGCTGCTGAAATATTTAAATTCGTATCTGAAACATCTCTATCGGAGCAAACTTCAGATGAAGAAAACCCTTCGTTGGATTTTGCTTTAAAAACGCTAGTCGAAAATTTACATAAGAAAAATAATTAATCTAAATATTTCCCACAGAATTCAAAAACTTTTTTCCATCCATCTTCTGATTGCTCTGGTCTGTAATTTGAAGAGCTCCAGTTAAAAAATCCATGCCCTGCACCATCGTATCGGTGGAATTCGAAGACTTTACCCAGCTTGGTTAATTCAACTTCGATAGAATCTACTTGATCAACGTTAGGGTTACTATCTTCATTTCCGAATATACCCAATAGTGGACATTGAATTTCAGATGTCATGCTGATCGGAGGGACTGGTTGTGCAACTGTGATTCTATCTGCTGTTGGGATTATGTTACCTCCCCAACAATCAATTGCAGCTGCAATTCCATTAATTTTTGCGCTTGCCATGTATGCTATACGGCCACCAGAACAGAAACCAATAATGCCGACCTTGCTTCCAATGGACTGTTGGTTATTCAAGTGAGTTAATGCTGCTGCTATGTCACCTATGGCAACTTCATCCACTAACCCTCCACTATCTCTCACCTTTTGGACTACTTCATTTAACGGTCCGGGTCCTGATCTATAATGCAGATTAGGGCAAATTGCGATAAAGCCATGATGGGCCAAACGCCTAGTCACTTCTAGGCTCCATTCATCCATTCCAGGCATATGGTGAGCTACAATCATGCCAGGAAAGTTTCCTTCGTTGGATGGTTTTGCAATATAAGCGTCAATTAAATCATTGTTATGGCCATTAATTTTGATCATACTTGCTGTCAAATTCATCTGTGCGCCTCAATAATCACTAACTTATTCCTATTTGGAAATCTAAACTATTCGCCTCACGATTCACTTCCAGAAGGTTACTAGAACCTGAATACGGCCAATTCTCTACGTTGAAAAAGCTTTCGTTATCCAATTGATTAGAAATCAAAGATACCATAGCTATAGTCGATTTATGTGATACGACAAGTATGCTTTTTTGATCATGACGATCAGCCATTTGAGTTATAAATCTTTTAACTCGCCTACGAAGCGATTCGAGATTTTCCCCACCAGGAAAAATCATGTTAGGTTCTTGGTTTTTCCACCATTCAGATATAACTGTAGAGTCAGATTGAAGAAAATGTTCAAGCATTTTCTCCAAAACCCCAAAATCTAGAGCACGTATTAATACATGGTTGTGTATCTCGATATGCCTTCCCGCTGTCAATATTGAAGCAGTTTGTTTTGTGTATGGAAAAGGGCTCACATATACCGATTCAAATTTTTCTGCTTTTAAATATGCTCTCAATGACTTTGCGTGCAGCGTCCCTTGGGATGTAAGAAACCCCCGACCATGTACATGGTCGGAGATTTCTGGATGGCAAACAAAAAAAATCTTAGTCAAAGTAATTGCTAAGATCAGTTACTCAAAGAAGCTTTGACACTCAATTCAACATTGCCTTTTATTGCTCCGGAGATGGGGCATCCTTCTTTTGCAGCTTCGGCAGCGTCTTGAAAAGCTTCCAGTTCTAAGCCAGGAACACTACCAACAACATTTAAAGAGCTTGAAGTGACCTTCCACCCACCTTCAACTTGAGAGAAGGTAACAGTTGCCTCAACCTCTAACTGGTCAGGAGGGGTTCCGTTTTTAGAAAGCCCTGCTGAAAGTGCCATGGAGAAACAACTTGCATGTGCAGCAGCTACCAGTTCTTCAGGGCTTGTATTTGACTCTGCACTTTCTGTACGTGTCTTCCAGGATACAGGTAAATCATTAAAGGTTTGCGATGAGCCTGAAGAAACAACGCCTGATCCCGAAAGTAGATCGCCTGTCCAAATTGCACTAGCTGTTCTAGATGTAGCCATACTATTTACTCCTCATAAGTTCACTAAATTTGTTCTAAAATTTTTTCAATATGTCCATCTACTTTGACATTCTTGAAAACACGTTCTATTTTTCCAGTTTCATCGATGACAAAGGTGGTTCTAACTAAGCCCATGTAAGTTTTTCCGTAATTTTTCTTCTCTTGCCAGACTCCGTAAGCTTGGGCAACATTTTTATTTTCATCAGAGAGTAATGTAAAAGGAAGGTTGTATTTATTTTTGAACTTTTGGTGGCTTTGAATTCCATCAGCGCTTATGCCCAGTAAAACTACTTCCTTTTGTTCAAAAATTTCTGCGTTATCACGAAACGCACATGCCTCTCTCGTTCAACCAGGAGTATCATCTTTTGGGTAAAAGAATAAGACAACCTTTTTCCCTCTAAATTGCACTAAGGAAAGATTTTCTCCTGTATCTGAAGCTACTGTGAAATCTGGAGCTTCTTGGCCAACATCAGGGATTCCATTCATACTAACTCCTTAAAAAGTTCTTTCAACGAATACTACAAAAATCCATTGCTTTCAAGAACTGCCTGCAAAGATTGTACAACGCTTTCTGGAACTGGATTTTTTGGTTTACGGGGTCTGGTTCCTTCCATTCCGATTAAATTCATTGCTGCTTTGACGCCGGCTGGGCCATGGGGAAGCATGATCTCATCCACTCTTGAAACTTTTTCTTGAATAATATTAGCTTCTTGAAATCTGCCAGCCATTCCTAATTCGAGAATTTGGTATAGAGACTGGGGTAAAACATTCGCTATTGCTGTGGATACGCCATTCGCCCCCACTAAAACTCCCACCAACGCAAGGCTTCCGTTGGGAAATAAGAATCTCATATCTCTAGGGATGTTCCTTCTCACTTGAGCCTCAAACCTCGCGTCATGATCAGAATTGTAACCAATAATGTTTCCCATTGATAAAATATTCCCAATTTCTTCTGGAGACGCGGCTACGGCACCTACACTCCCAAATATTTCAGGATTGGATTGGTGCATTATTAGGACGGGTAAAGGTGAATCAGCCAGGACAGCTTCAAAGTATGGTAAAACCTGATTCCTATATCTGGGTATCCTAATCCGAACAGCATCACACCCGATTCGAGCAAATTGTTCAGCACGGCGTAAAGTGTATGAAACAGATGGAGAATCAATTCCTCCTAAAACTATCCGTTCCCTACCTACAATAAATATGACGTTCTCAGCAATTGATAAAATTTCTTCATCGCTTAAAAACGACTCTTCCCCTGTTGCTGTACCAATAACCAAGGCACTCACTGAAGAATCGAGCCAATTGGTAATGTTCACTTGAATCGCAGAATAATCCACCTCATCAAGATCATTGAAAGGAGTAACCATAGGCAATAACAACCAAGGTTCCATAGTATTACCTTGGATCATTTAACTTTGTTCAACCAATCCCGAGTTTTCAGGTCTTCTCCCAGATACACCGGCCCAGTCTGCAGTTTTTCTAGTAACTTTCCCATTGGAAAAAAACTCAAGGAATACTTGATTAAACATATCTGGCTGATCTGTTTGGCCTTGATGTCCACATTCATCAGGGTAGAACATTTGAATGTTTGGTAATGTTTCCTCTTGATTGTACGCATTCTCAACTGGCGCAATCACATCATCTTTACCGTAAAGATAAATACCAGGGACAGCAACCTTGTTAAACCTGTCTTTCGTACTAAATCTCGCGTTTAAGACTGGGTCTTTTCTAATCAGATCCCTACCACTTCTCCCAACCTCAAAAGCAGCTTTTTGGCGGTTAGCTGCTTCCGCTCTCATCTCTAATAACTCCTGAGGTACATCACTAGGTCTATACATAATGGGGCTGATCATGTCACCCATAGATTTTGCAGTACCGTCAAACTGGGCCATGTTGGTCAATTTGGGGCCAATTTGCTTTTCATCTGAAACATTGTCCCCAACTTTCATCGTTGCGATTAGGATAAAACTAAGCACGCGTTCAGGATGATCCATTACGTATTGGATCGTATTATCCGCACCCATCGAATTCCCTGCTAAGTGAAAATGATCAAGACCCACTGCTGTTGCAAATTCATTGATGAAGTCGGAGTGGCTAATTGTGCCGTATATTGGTGCATACTCTGGGTTTGTATCGGCATGGCCAAATCCTGGTTGATCTGGTGCAAATACCCTGAATCCATTTTGACCGAGGAATGGAGCCATAAATCTCCAACCGGCAGCTCCTGAAGAACCTTGAATTCCACCATGAAGTAATATCACAGCTGGCCCTGATTCTCCTGCAGTCATATAGTGAGCTAAAGCTCCATTTCCCAATCTGACCCATCGACTAAGAAACCCAGGTACAGCTACTAAACCTTCTTCAGTTCTACTCATCATTTCCTCCCATATAAAATATCTTACCCATTCATTCAGCATATTTGAAAACGCCACGTATGATAACAATTAACGTTGTTATTATCTAAGCCGTATCCATATTCTTCTATTAATTTCCTGAAACGGGTATGTATAATGAGCAAAGCTGCGAGCTTCAGATTCCAAAACCAAGCTTTATTTACTTTTAGGATCGCACATGTTAACCAGACAACAGGTAAATCAATATACCGAAGATGGATTCGTGATTCCTGATTTCAAGCTCTCTAAGGAAGTTCTAGAAAGCATACGCTCAGACTACGACAGTATACTGGCTTTGCATCCAGAATTTCGTGACTTTTGCCCTTCACTACTTTCTTATGATATGGGGTTTTTGGATTACGCGAGGAATCCAGAAATTTTATCCATGGTTTCTCAAGTAATTGGCCCCGATGTTATTCTCTGGAATGCGAGTTTTTTCGCAAAACCTGCGTTGGATGGTAAAAAAACCCCCTGGCATCAAGATGGGCAATATTGGGCAATGCGCCCTCTAGAAACTTGTACGGTTTGGATCGCAGTAGATGCAGCCACAACTGAAAATGGGTGCATGCGCTTTCTTCCTGGTAGTCACAAGGATAAGAATTTACGCCCACACCGAACTCATGGGAATTCGGAATTCACTATTCGTCAAGAATTGTTGGAATCTGAATATGATGAAAGCAAGGCCTACGATGTAGTACTTGATGAAGGTCAAATTTCACTACACGATGTTTACTTATTGCATGGATCCGAGGCTAATTACTCGTCTTTTCCAAGAAGAGCATTAACACTAAGGTATATGCCCGCAACTTCGGTATTCGACAGAGATTATGCACGAGAACTTTACGAAAGATCCGGAGTATTTGACAACTCAGAGAGCACAATATTCCTAATGTCAGGAGTGAATCAGGCACCCGATAACGATTTTAGGATTCGTTCTAAAAAAGAATGATGCGACTACTCTTCTGAGTTTTCGTCTTCTGAGGGATCTTCAGAATCGCCCCATGACACGAACATTGGCATAACTACGTGTATGTTATTGTCATCATCCGAAGCTTTTATCAACCCTGGACTAGAAGAAGTCGTAATTTCAAGTGCCACTTTCTCTTGTGAGATCACGTTTAGTACGTCAGCCAGGTACCTACTGTTGAATGCAATTCGGCCTGGGGCTCCTTCGATTTCAGCCTGAATCTCACCTTCGTTATCGCCAATCTCTTCAGCTCTGGAAGAAATGACTAATTTGCCACTTGGTCCGGAACCTGCTAATTCAACTTGTAATCGAACTATCCCGCTACCATCTTTGGCAAAAATAGCGGCAGTCTTGGTTGCACGTTGCAGTTCAGATAATGAGACAACTACTCTCGTATCACGGCTCTCAGGTATCAATTGTGAGTAATTTGGGAAAGTACCTTGAATCAATTGAGAAACGACTTCTGTATTTTTCATTTTAAATAGAATCTGGCTTCGCTGGGGGGTAATGACAATGCTTATTGGATCATCGCCCTCTATTAATCGCTCAACTTCGGAAAGAGTCCTTGAAGGTACTATAACGGAAAGTTGCTCAGAAACAGGCTCAGTGAGAGAGCAATGGGTAACCGCTAAACGAAAACCATCTGCTGCAGCCAACGTTAGTTTATCTTCTGAGAGTTCTACATTCACTCCAGTTAATACGGGGCGAGAGTCTTCTGAAGCAGCTGCAAAGACCACACTGTGTATAGCGTCACGAAGAGCCTTAGGTGAAACCTGTGTGCTAACTCCTTCACCAATCGATGGTATAGGGGGGAATTCATTTGCGTCGTTGCCATTAACCGTAGCATGGACCTGATTACCCTTCAATTCTATCCCCACGCCTGCCTCTGTACTCTTAATCTCAATAGTCTGCCTGTTCAGCGAATTCACAAAGTCCGTAAGGAGTCTTGCAGGAACTGTTATTGCACCTTCCTCAATTACTTCAGCACCAACCCATGTGCTAATTGCGATTTCAAGATTTGTAGCGGAAAGTTTAAGCCGGCCTCCGTCTGTAGAAACCAACACATGCTGTGTTATCGGCAAAGTTGTTCTGGTAGCAACCGCTCTTTGCACAACACCTAGTCCATGACTCAAATTCTCCTGAAGGCAGTTCAGGTTCATAATACCAACCTCAACATGTAGTAGTAATTGTGAAGTATATGCATCCTACTTCTGCTCCCGCAAGAGATAAGCAGTGCATAGATAGCCAGCTTGTTAACTGCTACTGGAGATTCGACAGAAATGAAACCAAATCATCGAGTTGCTCAGCAGTAAGGATTTCGCTGAAATTCTGTGGCATCAAACCAGCGGCACAAGGGCCAGTGGGGCAACCCTCAGCTATCACAGCATTGGGGTTGACTATAGACTGGTATATTTCATCAGAGTCTAGTCGAGATCCAATTCCGTTTAAATTTGGCCCGACTTGCCCATTAGCTCCGACCGTATCCAAGACATGGCAAGCTCCGCATCCACCAACCCTGCTAAACACTGTGGCTCCTGGGCCTAAGTTAGCATTTCCTGTAGGGTTAATTGCACCTGGCATAGGAGTGGGCGTTGGGTCTGCTTCCACGCCTGGTCTATCACATGATGCATTTACGATTTGGCCCTCTGATACATCGACACACTCTGAAGGAGTCGGTGTAGGCTCAACTGCACAAGCAGCAAAAAATACAAAAAAGGCGCCAAGCATGAGCATGGCGGCATAAGAAAATATTGGTCGGATCACAGAAGACCTCACTAAAGTCTAGGAAAATTTTCCTGACCAAGTCTAGCACA
Organism: uncultured Dehalococcoidia bacterium; assembly: GCA_964391355.1. Taxonomy (GTDB): domain Bacteria; phylum Chloroflexota; class Dehalococcoidia; order Lucifugimonadales; family Australimonadaceae. The sequence goes on from CAYMJY010000015.1 coordinate 15,404, forward strand.
CTCTGTAATATCAACACCTACTTCTATAGTGTCAATAAGAAAGGAATCTCTGACTGCGAGGGGGCCGTGGCCCCCTCGAGTACCTAATTGCTATGACCTAGCCTGTACGCTTAACTTCCAAGGATTCACCAGGAGCAAGTGCTACTCTACGAACATCGATGCCTAATTTCAAAAGCCAATAGCCTAAAGTAGCTTTACTGACTTCAAGAGCATGTGCTGTTCCTGATAAACCTTGTTCATTAATCATCTCTGGAAGCAATCTCTCCAAAGGCTGCCTATGCTTTTCCTCTACTTGTGTCATCAAACGAGTTTTGCGCGCCATTAGTATTAACCCTCCTAGAAATATTCATGCGCCTCGAACTTTTTAACATTTTCTAATCATTATTTCAATCATTTGTCTATACAAAGTTTAAGACTTTTTATTAGTACTTTACCTATACAAAGTTTAAGAATTGTTTAGAACATTTGCTTTCTAGCTTTAAATTTGATTGTTTCTGGAAGCAAGAAGGCTTAACAAATTTGATTTTTGAATAGATAATTTCTGCAATGAGTGAAGTTTTTATTACTATATTTAGCGCAATGATTCCAATAGGCGAGCTACGTTTTGCTATACCATTCGCCCTTTCAAATTTTGACCTAGATTGGCCTGTGGTTTTATTTTGCGCTGTACTAGGGAACATACTCCCTGTCCCAGTAATCATTTTTAGCTTAAAAATAGTAGGCAACAGAATTGAACACATGGACAATTATCTAGGTAAGTTGTTCCGCTGGAGGAGCAATAAATTACTTACTAAATTAAGTACTCATCAAAAATATCCCCTTTTGGGAATATTTTTGTTAGTCGCAGTTCCCCTACCCTTTACAGGTGCATGGACTGGTAGTTTAGCTGTGTGGCTGTCTGGAGTTTCCTATACTCGAGGAATCGCGTCGATAACTTTAGGCGTGATCACAGCAGGGTTAATTGTCACGGCGCTCTACCTGACGGGATCAAAATTTTTATTTTAAAATAATGTAGAGGTGGTTTTCGAGTTGAAACAGTACTCCACTATTGTTTTTAGCGTAAACTGCCCTGAATGAACACCTTTAGCCTTAGGGAGAATTTCACCCTTGGTTAATTAGGGCTAATTATGCACTTCCTTGATAAAACAAAACGAAACCATGGACTGGAACATGCTGCTATATCGCTTTTAATGCCATATATGACTTCAAACAAACTGATTGCGGGCTACTCAGTTCCCCAGGGTTTTTTGATATTGGGTCAAGTGGAGACAGATTCTGTTCAAGATGCAGTAGAAGAAGCTCTAGTAAGGGTCAAATCTGGTGAGGCTAGTTTAACCATTTCAGAATACTGTGGAACTAACATCCTCGTATCGGCATTATTAACAACATTAGCCGTAATGACGACACTACGCAAGAAAAAGAATCGGAGTTCGATCTTCAAGGCAATTAGCTTCTCCAGCATCGCCCTAGTCCTATCCGTTCCAATAGGGAAAATTGTACAGAAAAAGTACACTACTTCTGCAGATTTTGATCTTCTTAAGGTGGGTAAAATTTCAAAATTTAGCTTTCTGGGCTTCACGTTGCATTGGGTAGAGACAGTTTACGATATTTCATAAAGAAGTCTATAGACTTCTTTATGAAACCTATCTTCCTGTAAAAATAGGTTTTCTCTTTTCAACAAACGCCAAATAACCTTCACGGCGATCATCTGACTGGGCTACTATCTCTGAGCAACGTTGCTCATACTCTAACCCGGCATCAATATCTAAATCCTGAGATCTATTTATTGCATGTTTCATCAGAGTAAGTGACCTTGGCGCCATTTGTGAAATTTTAACTGCTAGCTCTGTTGCCTCTTCAATTAATTCTTCTGGTGAAACTAAAAAGTTAATTAATCCCCAATCAAGTGCTCGATAAGCATCAACCGATGAACCAGTCAACATTAACTCTTTGGATCTACTAATTCCTATTAGCCGAGGCAATCTTTGCGTACCTCCAGCTCCTGGAAGGATTCCAAGTTTACCTTCAGGTAAGGCAAAGCTAGCCGCGGTTGATGCAATTCTCAAATCACATGCCATTGCTAACTCACATCCGCCACCAAACGCAGGGCCATTTACAGCAGCTATAATTACTTTATCTGACGTTTCAATTCTCCTAAACAATGGTGAAATTAAAATAGATGTTCTCTGAACAGATATATCTTCAGCATTTTCAGCCCTCTCTTTAATATCGGCACCTGCTGAAAAAGCCCTGCCTAGTCCTGTAATAATTAAAACATTAGAGTTCTGATCTGATTCGAAAATATCAAAAGCGTTTTTCAATTCGGCTATCATTTGCCGGCTAATCGCATTCAATCTGTTTTCCCTTGATAAGGTCAAAATGGCTAAATTTTTATCATTTTCATATTTCAAAGTTTCAAAAAGCACGTCGTCCTCCTTATAAAGTAATCCTTGATTCTTAGGCTTTTAAAAGTAAAATAACGGAGATGTCACAATTAATATACGTCCCAGTAGCTCAGTTGGACAGAGCGGGTGCCTTCTAAGCACTAGGCCGCGGGTTCGAATCCTGCCTGGGACGCCATTATTAAAGCGGTGTAACTTAAAGGAGTCCCATTCGTTCTTTTAGTTTCCTTGCAGACTCATCCACGTTTTGAACCACTTCTTCTACATTTACACCGAGTAACGTACCTTCTCGCTTCAAAAAATTTCCCCCCACAATCACATCAGATACAATTTCAGGCTGTCCTGTTAAAACGATTTGATTAATCCAGTTCCAATTCGGGCCGAAATTCATCCAACTTGGGTCAAGTATGATCAGGTCTGCAAATTTTCCTTCTTTTATAGACCCAACCTTTTCTTCGAGGTTCAACACTTCCGCACCACCCAGTGTTCCCATCCAAAGCGCATCTTGAATTGTAGGAAAGATATTTACGCTCTCAGCTCTAGCTCTTTGCAACCCTACAGCCGCACGCATACTGCTAAAGAAGTCAGGGAAATCGTTGGTGCCGCCATCTAATCCTAAACCTATCTTAATCCCTGCATCATTCATTTCTTTTAGTTTCGCAACTCCAGATCCCAGTCTCATATTTGATAAAGGGTTATGAGTGATTCTCGCTGAAGCTAAACCTAGAGATTGAATTTGATCTAAGGTCAAATGAACTACATGGTCTGCTACCAAACGATTGGTAATTGCCCCAGCACTCTGCAGGGCCTCAAATGGTTTTTGTGCAATTTGGTCAGGAGATTCAAGTAGATGTATATCAAGGCTTAAATCTAACTTTTCGACTACGGACACTAAATCTATTAGCTCATCCACATACTCATATGCGGGATGACCACAGATATGCATACTAGCAAATAAGTCGTAATCAATTTTATTTTTGATTTCATTCGCCTTCATGAAATTTGAGGGATTATTCTGGCAATAATAGCCGTAGCCGAACCGCAATCCTGAATCTAATAATGCTTGTAAGTTGGCGTCTACAAAATCGTCATTAAAAGCATGAGACCAATCAAGAGTTGTAGTGACACCAGTTTCAATAAGTCCTATAGAACTTAACTTAACTGCACTAAATACGTCGTCTGAACTCAAGCCAGCACGAGCAACTGCGAAAACACATTCTTCTAACCAACCTGTAAGTCCATAATCAGCGCCGCATCCCCGTATTAATGATTGCCAAAGATGATCATGGCAATCAACAAAACCTGGCATCACAATTTTCCCTGTCGCATCAATAGTTTCATTAGGAGATGAAGGTATATCCTTGGAAACTTCAACAATCAATCCATCCTCAACTCTAATATCTAGCTCTTCGCTTAAACCCAGCTTCCCAGAGCCCAATGAGGGTTCAACAGTTATAACTAACGATATATTTTTAATTGTGAACTTGTTTTTCAAGTGCTCCTACTTTGGTTTAACATTTTTTAAAAACTAGAGCCAATCTGTCAGGTTTTCAACTGGAAGTCTATTAGTAATAGGTTCTTCGTCTGGGTATCCGATTTCAAGCATTGCTACCATTTCCAAATCATCTGAAGCTCCAAAGAGTGCATTAAGTCCCTGCACTCTTGTGACCTTTCCAGTTTCGAGTGTTACGGCAAGTCCCTCAGCAAAACCCGCAAGCGACATATTTTGAATACCCATCATTACTGAAGCATAATTTTCTCGCGTCACAAAATCGTTATCTCCTTTCAGGTTATAAACGTAAATTATGACAGGAGGGTCAAGTATTTTAGATTTGTATCCAGAAGCTCTCTCCGCGTCTCCCGTTTCCTTAAGCATTTCCTCATAAACCAAGTCACCGAGTGAAGCCCGAACGAGTGATCCACTCTCCAGAACAAAGAATCTCCATGGTTCAGTCAATCGATGATTTGGCGCCCAAGCAACAGTGCTAAGGAGCTTCTTTATAATCTCTCGTGGCACCGATTTATTCTTGAATTTCCATGCAGATCTTCGCTTAAATATCGCTTCGTAAACTGAAACCATAGTTTCAGGAATTACCGTGCTAGTAGATAGGTCTTTGTTATTTCTCATTATTTCCTTCTTCAATTCTGTACTGGCTCTTCGCAGAATTGACCTGCTCGGTAAATTTGCATTCGAGTCATTTAAACTACTCAAATTTTATAGAAGTTTCTGGCATTTTCATAAAAAAAAGCCTTTTTCTGGTCGTTACTTATTTCCCCTAAGCAACCAATTGCATACTCTAATACTTCAGAGTATGACAAATTAACCGAACTGACAGGCCAATCACTTCCATACATGATCCTGTTGAAACCAAAAAGTCTTACCACTTCATCAACAAAGGGTTTGCTGTGTGCTACTTGGATGTTATTCGGGTCATCCTCAGAAACTAACCCTGAAACTTTTATGTAAACATTTTCGTTTTTTGCAATTGCCTTCATCAGAGTACCCCAGGGTTCCCTTTGACCGGCAGCAATCAAAGGTTTTGCCATATGGTCAATCACAAATCTTGCTTTTGGGTAAGCAGATGCAATTTTGGGAATCGCTGGTAAATGTCGGGGTCTAACTAGAAAGTCAAAGGTCAAGTTCTTTTTCTCTAATAGCTCAAGCCCATTAGCAACATCTTGGCGAAGTATCCAATAATCGTCATCATCAATTTCAAGCATCGATCGTACGCCTTTAAATTTATTGCTTGCTGCAAGACTTTCTATTTCTTTTTCAATGTCTTTGCTTGAAAGATCCAACCATGCAACGACTCCTAAAATAAAAGAGTTATTTTCGGCAATTGAAACCAACCAATTCGCCTCTTCTACAGAAGGATGTGCCTGAACCAACATTGTGCCCTCAACTCCGGTTTGCGCCATCAATGGTTCTAAGTCCTTAGGGTAAAAGTTTTTCCGCAATAATGGGCTTCCGTTTTTTAAATGGGCATAATCTCGCAGGGAATGATCCCAAAAATGCTGATGACTATCTATGATTTGCATTAGTCTCCTTAAAGCAAAAGTGCCGAAGTAGGAACACTACAGAATTGCCAGTACACTATCTTAAAACATATTTTGGAGGCTTTTATATATTAACGGTAATTTTACCCAGAATTCAAAGTGTGAATACAATTGAGGTGAATACTAACTGATCCCAATCAAGCGCTATAATTATGTACTCAAGCAGAATTCTCCATCTGGTTGTGTAGTGGTAGATTCGAATTTGCATCAGGGCCAGATTAATAACTTTGACTTCAGAACCTAAATATTCACAACCGATTGATGAAAGCTCTTCAATGTTCATGAATCCAAAGAAACCAGAACCTTCCCAAGGTAGGGGCAGCTTATTATTTGTTGTAGCGAGTGGACATGCTATGAAACATATATTCGTAGCAGGTCTATTTGTTCTGATGCCCGAAATTAAACAAACTTTGGGACTAAGTAATGCAGCATTAGGTATCCTAGGAACTTCCAAATCTCTGGCAGGGGGTCTTGCAAATGCACCGGCTGGCTTCATAGCGGATCGCTATAGACAGTATTTTTCACCTATCCTCGCAGGGCTGCTGGTTTTCTTAGCTATTTTCCAAATAGCATTATCACGATCTGTCGGTTTGTTTGATGCAGTGATTTACGCAAGTGTTTTATCAGTGATTGCAACTGCCTGGCATCCACCAGCTATTGGTGCTCTTTCGCATGCATTTCCAGAAAGAAGAGGCCTTGCAATTTCTGTCCACGGAACTGGTGCGAGTGTTGGTGAAGCTCTTGGACCACTTATTGCGGGTTCATTATTGTTGACTCTCACTTGGCAGTCTGTACTCCAATTATCCGCTATTCCTGCTTTAGTATTCGCTTTATTCGTTTGGCTTTCAACACGAAAATTTAAAATTAATTCAGAGGAAGTATCTTTAGAAGACTATCTAACGCACTCTAAAAGGTTATTAAAGAATCGCCAACTTCTTTTCATTCTTTTAGTTGCTGGTGCATTTGGTGGTTGCCAGGCAGCGATGTTTGTTTTTCTGCCTGTTTATATAAGAGAAGACCTTGGAAAATCTACTTTTACAGTAGGACTATGGATTGCTTTTTCTCAAGGAATTGGAGTGATTACACAACCTATAATGGGATACCTTCTTGATAGAGTTGGTCGGCGCCAGGTCATAGTTCCTGCATTATTTTCTCTATCGATAAGCCTAGTTGTTTTGTACCTTTCTGAGGATGGTTTCTTATTTCTTATTAGCTTAGGCTTTGCAGGCGCTTTCCTTTTTTCCACAACTTCATTACTTGTAACTGCTGCTGTCGACGTCGCTGGGAATGAAGTACAAGCTACGACTGTATCACTCGTTTATTCAGCCTTGGCAATTTTTACTGCATTAGGACCGTTAGCTGCAGGATTTTTAGCTGATGAAGTGTCGGTCAGGTCTGTGTTTCTTCTCGCGGCATCGCTCGCCTTAATAGCTTCAATACTGAGTCTCTTATCAAAAATGGATGCAACCTCATCATAGCGTTTAACATTGATAGTTCTGCTTGTTAATACTCTTTCAGAATTGCCTTAGCTAATTTATCAGGATCATGATGGCTCAAATGGATTGGGTCACTTAGGTCGGCACTAATCTGTTTTCCGGAAAAGCCTTGTAGGTTCAAAGGTGCAATAGCATCCTGTTTGTAAGAAGCATCGATTGGCAATGGATTATCGTTAGTCAGGAAATGGGTTATTGCCACTCCAGTTAGCTTTTGAAACACTTCAAGGTGGTCACG
>CAYMJY010000015.1:22693-25840 GCA_964391355.1 uncultured Dehalococcoidia bacterium
AGAGCTAATATCCTTGCAGCGGACTGCAGGGCGTCATGAAGATCGCCATCATGTGCCAATGCAGTTAGAAGTAAATTACCCATACTATGTCCATGGAGATCTCCGGTTGTATCAAACCTGAAAGAAAAGAGTTCTTCAAGAATCGGCTCAGAATCTGCAAGTGCGATTAAACATTGTCGAGCGTCACCAGGTGGTGAAATGCCCAGTTCGTTTCTTAATCTACCAGAGCTACCACCATCATCTGCTACCGTAACGATAGCTGTTAAATTTTCTGTGTATTGTTTCAATCCTCTTAATAATGTCGACTGCCCAACCCCACCTCCAATCGCAACCATACGAGGTCCACGTCGCCTAACCCTACGTGTGGCTAGGTTTTCTATAAGACCTTCGCCTGTGTTCGCATAAGTCGCACCAGATAATAGTGCCCTATATGTTTGCAGTGCCCCTAATGAAAAGAACAAAAACCCAATAAGCCCAAAAAATGTACCTCTCCAAACTAATGGAATTACACCACTAAAAGTGATTTTCCTGCCAAATTTGACTAACCCGCTGGTTAAATCCATCGATATCTCAGTAATTGAAGTAAACGCAAGGGCAATACCCAGTGAAATCAGAGAAGCTCCTATTAACGATAGGAAGATCCATCTTTTCAGGCCGATGCCGGGGGTAAGGAATAGAAAAAATCTTTTTTTAAATACAGATGAAGTCATTGAATATGGGGTTGTTTCTGTAATTTTATTCATTCTTGGTAATTTCTATACGAATTCTCAATGAGCGTAACTCTATATAAAGAATGTTGGAAGGCACTATACTTGCTTCTATACTCATTCACTAAATAAAGTTTACACCCCACCATATGCTTTGCTATTTTTATAGGTGTGGATCTTAGTAGACTCTCGAACTTGAGGGAAGTTTTCAAATTATTGGCTAAGGGGTAATTGAATGCGCATTGTAATTGGATCAGATCATGCGGGGTTAGAGCTAAAAACGATAGCTTCAACTTGGATCTTAGATCGAGGACACGAAGTTATTGATGCCGGCGCATATGAGTATGATCGTGAAGATGACTACCCTGATTTTGCTGAAGCTGCAACAACAACGATAAAAGAAGGTCGTGCGGATCGGGGAATTTTATTGTGCGGAAGTGGCGTTGGTGCAAGTATTGCCGCAAATAAAGTTCCTGGTATCAGAGCTGCAATTTGCCACGATACTTATTCGGCCCATCAGGGTGTAGAACATGATGACATGAACGTTTTATGTATTGGAGCTCGAATAGTTGAAGTTGAATTGGCGAAAGAGCTAATAAATACGTTTATTGATGCACAATTTACAGGTGAGTCACGGCACGTGCGACGAGTAGGGAAAATTATTGCGATTGAGGCAAAGCATAGAGAGAATGGCTAGTATCAATACTCGTGAATCCAACCTCCAGAAAGCCCAATCAATGGGCCAGTCTGTTTGGTGTGATGACATCAGTAGGGATTTAATTAATTCAGGTCGACTAGAGGATTTAATTAGCAAGGGGGTCACCGGGCTTACGACCAATCCAACAATTTTTGAAAAAGCTTTAAACGCTACTGGTGATTATGATTTTGATATCGCTCAGCAAATTTCCAGTGGGAAATCAAATAAAGACATTTTTGAAGATTTATCTATTTTTGATGTTCAACAGGTAGCTGATGCTTTAAAAGATGTTTATATCGGTTCAAATTACTCAGATGGCTATGTATCGTATGAATTGCCACCTAATCTAGCTCAAGATTCTGCTGCCTCCGTTAAAGAAGCTGTTCGGCTTTTTGAATTGATTGATCGCCCTAACATAATGATTAAAGTGCCTGCTACACCTTCAGGTATAGATGCACTACACCAACTTATCTCGTTGGGGATTAACACAAATGTGACACTGATTTTTAGCGTCGAAACCTATGAAGCAGTAGTCAGATCTTATTTGTCTGGACTTGAGGATTTGGTTGCAAAAGGCGGTGATCCTTCAAGAGTATTTTCAGTTGCCTCATTTTTCCTTGCACGTGTAGATACTGCAATTGATGGAATTCTTAAAGCAAAAAATGGGACTGAGGGTAATTTAAATAAATCAGCTATCTCAAATGCTAAAATTGCGTATCAGAAATTTACAGAATATTTCAGCTCATCACGGTTCACTACATTAAAATCAAAAGGCGCAATGGTGCAAAAACCACTATGGGCTAGCACTGCCACTAAAGACCCAGCATTGAAAGACACTTTTTATTTTGAAGAACTCGTTGCTGAATCCACTGTGATGACGATGCCTGAAGTTCTCCTAAACGCCGTACTTGAACATGCACAAGTCGACAAGGTGATTTCACTTGATTCAACTGACTCTCTAAAACAAATTTCTGAGATCGAGAACCATGGCGTTGATCTTGAAGCCGTAACTAACGACCTATTAGCAGCTGGATTAGAGAGTTTCTCAAAATCCTATGGTGAGTTGATTACAACAATCGATAGAAAAAGGGAGTCAATTAACATCAAGGGCTATCAGTCTTTATTTTTGCATTTAAAGCAATTGAACCCAACCTATAAACAGGTTAAACAGGAGAATATCATCCCAAGGATATGGTCTTGTGATCATAAATTATGGCATGAGTCTCCATACGAAATCATCGATCGCCTAGGTTGGTTAGAAATCACGAAGATGATGGAACCAAGGTTGAAAGAAATATATTCATTTGCCGATGAAATAAACCAGGCTGATTTTGACTATGTGGTTCTTTTGGCGATGGGTGGTAGTGCTTTTGCACCTGAGTTGTTCAGTAAAGTTTTCAAGGAAACTAAAAATCATCGGAAATTTTATATGTTGGATTCGACCCACCCAGATTGGGTTAAATCAGTTTCTGAATCAATTTTACCGGAGAAGACACTTTTTATTGTTTCATCAAAATCTGGTTCCACAATTGAAGTAAGCTCATTCTATCTTTATTTCCGGAATATGCTTGAGCGCATAGTAGGGACTGAAAAAGCTGGTACTCATTTTGTTGCGATAACAGATCCCTCCACCCCTCTTGCGCAGTTAGCTAAAGCTCAAAATTTTAGAAAGGTTTTCTTGAACCCAGAAAACATAGGAGGGCGTTTTTCCGGCCTTTCTTTCTTCGGCCTAGTACCGAGTGC
>CAYMJY010000016.1:0-21594 GCA_964391355.1 uncultured Dehalococcoidia bacterium
AAAAATTCTCTAATGAATTGAACAACGCGGTGCCTTAAAAAAAGATTTTCTTGCATCGCTTGGGTTCTTAAATCTAAAAACCTGTATTCAAGCCTTAAAAGTTCATCAACTTGCCCTTGAGTCCTTTGGCTGATGTCAAAAGGTGCGGTCTTTGACTGGTTTAAGACTTCAGCCTCACTGGCTATTACTTCTATTAATCCCGTGGGAAGATCTGGGTTTTCGGTTCCTGCTGGTCGAAGCCTGACTAAACCTTTTACTTTGATGACCCATTCAGTACGAAATTGTTCTGCAATTTTATGAGTAGATAAGGATTCCTCTGGGTTAAATACGACTTGTGCGATGCCTTGACTATCGCGTAAATCAATGAATATCAGACCACCATGGTCGCGGCGCTTATGGACCCATCCCGCCAAAGTGACGATTTGCCCGTCATGTTCTTCTCGTATAGTTCCGCATGAGATCGATTTAATCAACAAAAGCTCCGTGATATAGCCTGCAAGTACAGAAAATTAAAGTTCACCAAAAGCATCACTTGATGGCAAATCGTGCACTTCACGGCGGTGTAGTGAGTTGTGTAGCTTTACCAACGCTCCTGCCATGCCTGATGATTCCCCCTGATCTATTTGTTCTACAACCGAATCCATTCCTTGTTGTAAAAATTCGACCAGTTGCCGAGCGCCCAAGACCATGATCCCTAACCACGTAAATTTTAATATCAGGCGTATTAGACCAATCAAAGGAAACTCCTATTTGATTACTGCCGTTACCATATCGCAACCGGCAAATGTTTCCAACGCGTACAAGTAAAGAAGCCTAGAGTTATACTACATTAGTATAGATTTATCCTATAGTTAACTATAAGAGTATTTGAGATAAATATGGAAATCGGACAAATCGAAGCATTTTCTGCGGTAGTAAAGAATAGCAGTTTTAGCAAAGCTGCAGCAGAGTTAGGTATAACCCAGCCATCCTTATCAGCCAGGATAATTGCCCTAGAAAAAGAGCTTGGGGAACCAATGTTTCATAGATTGGGTCGAGGAGTGCGGTTAACTGATGAAGGGCGAACGATGCTCCCTTATATAGAAAGGGCGATCGATTCTTTGCGAAATGCTCGCGAAGCTTTAGAAGCTAACAAGACAGCATCATCTGGACAGCTAATAATAGGCGCAGCTCGAGCAGTTTCAGCATATGTGCTCCCTGGCATTTTACAAGCATTCCGCGAAAGACATCCCGGAGTTGATGTTGCAATTAAAACGGGAAGGTCATCTCAGTTATTAGATTTGGTGCTATCTGAGGAAATTCAAGTAGGCATTACTAGGGCTTTTACGCATCCGGATATATCGACCACACATTTATACGACGAGCAGGTTGTTTTGGTAACAAACCCTAACCATCGATTTGCTAGAGCGGGAGTAGCGAGTATTTATGAGGTAGGGCGCGATCGTCTGATTGTTTATGATAAAGAAAGCACTTACTTCCAGCTAATAGATAGGGTTTGCAGAGAAGCAGGGATTGTCCCAAATATATTAATGGATCTGGACTCTATTGAGGCTACAAAGCGTATGATAGAACGTGGCTTAGGTATTAGCTTCTTACCTCATAACGCACTCAGACGTGAGTTGGCATTAGGTACTTTGTCCCAGGTTGAAATTCTTGAAGGACATCATGTGAAACTACCTACGGCTGTAATGGTGAAAAGGGCAGCAAGGTATGGTCCAATTGTCACGGCATTTCTTGAATTACTTAATGAAATGTACCCAAGAAATTAGTAGAAACGCAATAATTCCGCAAAGACGTGTTCAAATGCATTGTCAAGCCTTTTTTGTAAGCTCAAGGCATGATATAGGTATATAGCTAATATTTGGCGCGATTCATTGGCGCGGTGGATTGGTCAACACAAGTGAAAGTAAGTTCTGAGCAAAGGCCCTCTCGCGAGGCTTTACTTAGCGTTGAGTTAGACTCAAGCGAAGTTGAGCCCTTTCTTGAGCGCGCCTACAAACAAATAGTTCCTAGGCTTAATATTGCTGGTTTCAGGAAAGGTAAGGCGCCGCGCCGTATCGTTGAACAAATGTACGGGCGCGAATACTTAGCTAACGAAGCTTTGGATTTCCTCTTACCAGAAATCACATCTAAGGCATTAGAGATGGAGTCCTTGGAAATGGCTGCGTTCCCGTCAATTTCCCTTGAGCGTTTGGATCCAATCAAATACACAGCAACTGTTCCTTTAAAACCCCTAGTTGATTTGGGTGACTATTCTTCTTTGAGGTTGCCAAAAGAACGTGTAAGGGTTTCAAAAGGGCAAATAGAGGATGTCCTGAAACGCATTTCTAACGAAATAGCCCCATGGGAGCCAATCGATAGTACCCCAGAGTATGAGGATCTACTTAACCTTGACGTACGTGGTTGGGTTTACAATGAAGAACACGAACATGATCACGATATTATTAATGACCAAGCTACTGATCTTGTTCCGAGAGAAGGTTCTAGGGTGCCTGTCCCCGGATTTTCAGCTGAATTACTAAAATTAAAAGTTGATGTAGAAACCAAATTTGACCTAGAAGTGCCATCGGATTTCGAGAACTCTGAACTTGCAGGGCAGACTGCTCATTTTGTAGCAAAACTGCACTCTGTAAAAAGACGAATACCTGCAAATATTGATGATGAGCTTGCAAAAGGAGTAGGTGAGGGCTTTGAAGATCTAGAATCTTTGAGAGCACAGATAAAAAGTGACTTGGAGCAACAAGAGACTCAAAACGTAGAGGCACGACATAAAGAAGAAGTAATTAATAAGCTAATTAGCAATGCAACTGTTGAAGTCTCACCAATTATTGTTGAACACGAACTGGATCATTATCTTGAAGAATTTCGTGATGCTATGCAATCGGGCAGGATGACAATAGAACATTATCAGAGATATTTAACATGGGCAGGGAAGTCTCAAGAAGAAATTAGAGATGAGGCTCGCCCTGCTGCAGAAGATAGAGTTAAAAGAGGGCTAGTCTTAAGAGAATTCATAGAAAAACAGAACATTGAAATCCCTGACCAAGAACTTGACAGTGAAATTGAAAAAATGGCATTAGAGGCAGGAACAGAAGCTAAGCAAGTGCGTGATATGTTCAAGGAACTTGGGTCCAAAGATTCATTAAGACGAGTAATGGTCGAGCGTAAAGCCGTCGATGAAATTTCCAAATTAGCATTAAGTGATGAGCCTGTTAGCCCTGCTAAGCAAAAACGTTCTGGGGCAACTACGAAGAAAACCCCCAAGCCTAAAAGTACAACTTCAAAACGAACCGGCAAATGAAAGAGGATAAGAAAATTATGCTAGACCCGTTTAATGGACCGTCAAATATTATCCCCACAGTTATTGAGTCTGGCTCAAGGGGCGAGCGTGCATTTGATATTTTTTCTCTACTTCTGAGAGAGCGTATCGTCTTTCTTGGCAGTCCGATATCAGACCCAATTGCGAATCTTATAGTTGCTCAGCTTTTGTACCTTGAACGAGAAGACCCAGATAAGGACATTAGTCTATACGTAAACAGTCCCGGAGGAGTTATCACTTCTGGTTTGGCAATATATGACACTATGCAACTGATAAAACCGGATGTCTCTACTATCGCAGTTGGAATGACAGCTAGTATGGGAACAGTTTTGCTGTGCGGTGGTGCAGCAGGAAAGCGATATGCTTTACCAAATGCCACTGTTCATATGCATCAGGCAATGGGTGGTGCCCAAGGACAGGCTAGTGATATTGAAATTACAGCCCGAGAGATCCTAAGGGTGCAGGAGAAAATCAGGAGCATAATCACAACACATACGGGACAACCTTATGAAAAAGTGGCGAGAGACACTGACCGTGATTTCTATCTGCCTGCTGAACAGGCCAAAGAGTATGGCTTGGTTGACGAAGTGCTAGGTTCTCCATTGGCATCTTTTGATCCAGCAAATAATGGCGCTTAAAATTTAGGTGAATCTGATGACAAGCTCAAATGGAAATTCAAATAACACTGAACATGTATGCTCTTTCTGCGGCAAAACACAGGCAGCTGTAAAGCGCTTAATTGCAGGCCCTGGGAGGGTTTTTATATGCGACGAATGTGTTCGCCTGTGTGAGCAGATCATTTCTGAAGAAAATAATACCCCGGGAACACCGCTTCCTTCTTTAGGGAAAAGCCTTTCCCCTAGGGAAATAAAATCAAAGTTGGATGAGTATGTAATTGGACAAGAAAGAGCGAAGAGAGTTCTCAGTGTAGCTGTATATAATCACTACAAACGAGTCTGGGCAAATGCGACTTCAGAAGATGTGGAAATCCAAAAGAGTAATATCCTTTTAGTTGGCCCTACAGGTTCCGGGAAGACTCTTCTAGCACAAACAATGGCAAAGGTTTTGGATGTGCCATTTGCTATAGCCGATGCTACTTCTTTGACTGAAGCTGGGTACGTAGGAGAAGACGTAGAGAATATTTTGCTGCGACTGATTCAGGCTGCCGACTATGATATCTCTAGGGCTGAACACGGCATAATCTATATTGATGAAATCGACAAGCTTTCTAGAAAATCAGCTAACCCATCAATAACAAGAGATGTATCTGGAGAAGGAGTTCAGCAGGCCTTGCTCAAGCTAATTGAAGGATATTCTGCAAACGTCCCTCCTCAGGGCGGTAGAAAACATCCCCAACAAGAATTCTTACAACTTAAGACTGACAATATTCTTTTTATTTGTGGCGGTGCTTTTGACGGATTGGAAAAAGTAGTATCGCGTAGAGTAGCAGCTGGTCAATACAGAATAGGTTTTAAAGTAGAAGAATTAAACAACAGCAGCAGCGATGAAGTCAGAGATCAAGTTGCTCCTGAAGATTTACTTGAATATGGTTTCATTCCAGAATTCATAGGCCGACTTCCCGTCGCTGTGAACCTACATTCACTTACTAAAGATGACTTACTAAAAGTCATGGTTGAGCCTAAGAATGCTGTTGCTAAACAGTTTATGCACTTATTTAGTTTAGATGGCGTCAGCTTAGTTTTTACAGAACGTGCGCTATCTGCTGCAGCGGATAACGCGATAAGCCGAAGTACAGGTGCCCGCGGGCTACGTACTACAATAGAAGAAGCTTTATTGGACGTAATGTACGACCTTCCTTCTTTGAAAAACGTCGAAAAATGCTTGCTAGATGCTGATGAGAATGGGCGAATAGCCCCTCCTGTTCTGATGACAGGTAATGGTCAAATCGTCGAGGAAGTTAGGAACGCTAGTACGATCCAGAACGCTAAAAGTGCTTAGCGCCTACACTAAGTCAATTACTTTCACTAAGCGTATCCAATATTTGTTGGTGTATCATGCCATTACTGGAAATGGCACTCCCTCCATGAATAGTCTCATCACCCTTGACGTTCGTGAATTTCCCTCCTGCTTCTTTGACAATAGGTAGAATTGGCGCGCAGTCCCAGCTATTCATTGTAAAGGGGTCAATCATGCCATCTATGCGTCCTGTAGCAACTAAGTAGTGGCCATAGCAATCACCCCAACTCCTTGCGATCTTAGCTTTGCCCATTAAGTTTTGCATTTGCCTTGATGAGGAGATCCACTGTGCATCAGTCGTACTGACTGTTGATTCACTCAATGAAGGCGTATGAGATACCCTAGCAATATTCGCATCTATTACTTTGCCGTGTGAGATATTAGTGCTCCACCAAGATCCATAGCCTGTAGCAGCGTATACAATCTCTGATAAAGCAGGCATAAGGATTACCCCAGCGACAGCAGTATCCCCATGTTCCAACCCAGCTAGTGTGCCAAAAAGAGGAACGCCGTGAATAAAAGATTTTGTTCCGTCTATAGGATCAATATGCCAGGTATAGCCAGAGCTTCCTGTTTTAACATCAAATTCTTCGCCTTTAATAGAATCATTTGGACAAAGAATGCTAAGCCTGTTCCTCAGGAAATCCTCTGCGGCAAGATCGGCATCAGTTACAGGTGAGTGATCACTTTTGTAACGGATGCCGTAAGTTTTAGAGGATAGGAACTTAAGGATCAATGATCCTGCCTGACACACTAAATCAATAGACAACATTAACCGGTCAATATGTTCTTTGTTTTGGTCTACCATTTCCTTCTCACCCTATTGATATCTTAGAATCGATTACGGTAGTCAAATCTACTGGTGAAAGTGAGCCGAGCAGGCTTAAATCGTTATAGCTTTTTGATATGTGGTTGATTGTTTCAATCAAAATTAAAGGCTCTCGGCGTAAACCTTCTTCACGTATCAATTTGAATAAAGGCTGATTCACTCCATGTTCCTTGATAGCAGCAATATCCATAGTGCCTAAATTTTGCCATAAGCTATCAAACATTGGACCGGACAAGTCAAATTTACAAAAAGATATAGATGGTCCTCTATCCAGATCAGGAGTAACCAAGAATACGTTAATGCCTGATTCTTTACTGTGATTGAGGATTAAATCCCAAATCACAGACTGCCAAAGGCCAACAGGACCTCCAGGAAGAGCACCATGCAAGTTGATAAATTTAAATTCTTCAGTCATGGGCTTACTCAGAATTAACAAATATCCTGCTAGAACGCAAATATCAGGAGTGTATGGTTCTAAAAGTAACTTAACCTGATTATCATAATCTGCTCTGCTTTTATTTGCTGATTTAGGCTGTTTATCAACAAAATTTTTGTAAGAATAAGATACGAGCGGAATTCCTAAAGAATTAACAAACTTAATAAAATCGTCACTACCATCACCTTCCCCAAACTCTCGATGCATAAAAATAAATTCTATTTCTGCATCTAAAACTCCCTGTTCGATGGCCTGAAGGGTGCTTGCAAGCATGGCTCTGGAACCTGATCCCCTACCAGAAGTAAACCAACCGACCTTCAACATCAATTCCAACCCCGAAACCGCCGTCGGAATTTGTTTAAAGTGGAATATATATGTACAAAGAATCCTGCAGCATGTAACTCATATTCTGCTTCCTTAAGGCATAGCATAAAACTTTGAGGGCTCACAGCAAGCTCTGGTAAAAGCGTATAGGTTCGCCCTAGTTCATTTAAGGTATGGGAATCACTTACTGCGGTTGACGGTATTCCTTTTGATAATGCAAATTGCTCTGCTTCATTATTTAAGCCCTTTGAACTAGTGCGGGCATTGAACCTTTCTATTATATCGACATATGGCAATAAACTCTCTACGGTTGAGCGAGATATGGAAGATCTCCCCATACCTGTAAACGGGTGTGGTATAGAAACCAAAGCCCCTTGTTCTTTGATCCGTTTAACTGTATCGAGCGGACTAAGCCCCGGGGGAATGTACTCTTCTAAGAATAAACCTGTAATTTCACCTTCAGTTGACTTTATTTCTTCTCCAATTATGACAGGTATCGCACCAACGAGCCTAGCAGCCAGAGCACCATCAATCGAGTTGTGATCTGTTACAGCTATTAAGCCTAGTCCCACTTTTTGGGCTTTTGCGACTAAATCTTCCGGTTTCACCAGACAATCATGGGAAAAATTTGTATGCATATGGAAATCAGCACGAATAGAATTCTTCATTTTTATTCCGTAGTATTAATTTTGATTTGTAATATCAGAATCTTCAGATGGTTCCTGTGTATATTCTTCCTGAAGTTTGCTGATTCTCAGTTCAGCGTTATTCAAAATTTGATTACATTTACGTGCTAATTGCATACCTTCCTCATATAGTTGCACGGCTTCCTCTAATGATAATTCGGTTCCTTCAAGTGCCTCTATAGATTCTCGTAACTTTGTAAAAATTTCTTCAAAAGAGCTTTCGCTGCTCTGATCCTGAGGAGGTGTTCCTGTCATTTTTCACCACTTTTTTACCGGACTTAGATTTTTCGAACTGTTCATCTGATAAATTAACTATACTTTTTGGTTCTTTACCACCGCTTATTTCACCATGTGTGACTGTTGCATTGAAATACCCATCGAGCAAAGTTGCTTTAACGATACTTCCAAACTTAATTAAAGATGCGGAAGTAACTCGCTTCCCATCTTCTAGCTCGATTAGAGAATACCCTCGTTTTAAAACAGCTTTAGGGTTTAAAGCAAAAAGTGCGGATTTATTTTGTTCTAAATCAGCTTGATACTTTGATGAAAGTAAACTGACTGATTGTTTGGCAGTTAACAAATGCAGGTCGACTGATTGCCTTAAATCATTCATGTTAGGTAATACTTGTTCCATCATGCTCGCTAGCTTTTCAACTTCTAATTTCTTATTCATGACTTTTTCAGATAAAAATGACCAAGAACGTGAAAAAATGGTAGCTATTTCTAAATAGATCGCATCTTTGGAAGGAGATACCAGTTCCGCTGCAGCGGTTGGAGTAGGTGCCCTAATATCAGCTACCCAATCTGCAATAGTGACGTCAGTTTCATGTCCAACCCCTGAAATAACCGGTACTTTGCTCGCATGAATTGCTCTGGCAACTCTTTCGCTGTTGAAAGCGTGCAAGTCTTCTAACGACCCACCTCCACGAGCGATGATGATTGCATCTATTCCTTGAACTTTGTTTAACTTTTTTATTGCTTCGGAAATATCATTCTCTGCTTTAGCGCCCTGCACTTGTACTGCAGAAAGTAAAAGCTCAGCGACCGGGTACCTTCTACTTAGCGTGTTTGATATGTCATGAAAAACGGCACCCGACTCAGAAGTTACAAGTCCGATGAGTTTTGGCAACTCTGGCAATACTCTTTTCCGAGTCGGATCGAACAATCCTTCCTCTTCAAGCTTTTGCCTTAGTAGTTCAAATTCTGCAGCCATGAGCCCAATACCAACAGGTTGGACAATATCGGAAGTCAGCTGTATTTCACCTCTTGCTGCATAAATCGTTACATGGCCATGCACGTTCACTTGACTACCATTCACTACGTGTTCGGCACCAGTGTATCTAGAAAAAAGCACACATCGAAAAGAGGCTTTTTCTTCTCTAAGACTGAAGTAGGTATGCCCGGAAGATGATGTAGTAGCATTAGCGACTTCACCTGTTATCCAGATATCATTTAGTAAGGGATCGGCATCTAGCGCGTTGCTGAGATGTGAGATTAATTCACTAACTATGAATACTTTGTTAATCATCCAACCTAGACTGCCAAAAGATTCGTTTCATATCAAGTAGCTACTGTCTAATTGCTATAAGAATTGTGTTCACGAACTCGTCACCCTTGTGACGTAGTTAGAATTTCTTGTATCAATTCTAACTGTATCCCCTGGCGCAATAAATATTGGTACGGTTACAGTCAAACCGGTTTCTAATGTAGCAGGCTTACTTGCTCCACTCGCTGTATCACCTTTGTGTGCTGGTGGAGTATCAGATACTTTAAGGTCTACAGTTGTTGGTAAATCTAAACTCACAGGATTTTCTTTGTAAAAAACTAAATTAACGATAGCTTGATCAATTAAAAATTTTGATGCATCACCGACTATTTCTTGATTAACTTCGTATTGATCATAAGTATCTGAGTCCATAAAAGTGTATATCTGATCAGCTTCATACAGAAAAGTTGTCTCTCTTGTTTCAACTGCAGCTCTCGTTAATTCCATTCCATAACCCGAGAATTTTCTTTCAATTAATTGACCCGTTAAGATATTCCTGAGCTTTATTGTGTATGTAGGGGCTCTTTGTTGCATTTTCTGTTGACTATATTCTTCTACCTTGTATGGAACACCTTCAATCTCAACAGATAGTCCACGATGAAGATCTCCAAACCCAATTACCATGTAAAACTCCTTAAAAACCTAAAAAAACTATAATTCGATTAATTCATTTTTATGGGCGGTTGTTAAAACACGGGGATGTCCGCCTTCCATCACCACTAGATCTTCTATTCGCACACCACCCCATCCTGTTAAATATATTCCGGGTTCTATACTGAAAACCATTCCATTTTCAATTAGTTGATTGCTTGAATTAGGGCCAACACGAGGATATTCATGCACTGCAACACCAATGCCATGGCCTAAACTATGACCGAATGAATCTCCATAACCTGACTTGTCGATTACGTTTCTGGCCAAACTATCAATTTCTTTACCAGTCATGCCAGCAATTGCAGTTGATTCAGCTGTTTCCATAGCCGAGAGAACAGTGTCGTAGACCTCTCTGAATTTATCATTAGCTTTGCCTAGGACAAAAGTCCGAGTTATATCTGAACAATAACCATCATATAGGGCACCCATATCTATTGTTACGCCATCGCCGTAGTCTAATTTTCGATCAGTTGGTTTGTGGTGTGGTTTTGCACCGTTTGGACCAGAAGCAACGATAGTATCGAATGAAAGCGCATCAGCACCGTTTTCACGCATAGTGCGCTCCATCATCCATGATATTTCTCGCTCTGTCATACCCGGGCGAATTTGCATTGACACTGCTTCCATAGCACGATCTGCTATAAGAATGGCTTCTGTGAGTAACTGGATTTCTTCAGGTTCTTTGATTGATCGTATTTCATCTGCTAACGATGAAGTCGGAATCAGTTCGATTTTCGCAGAAAGATTTTGAATTTCATGCAAAATCGAATTAAAAGTTGATACTGGCAAGTTAAGATCTTCAAAGCCTACTCTGAATACTTTGTTGGTATCTATAACTTCTTTTAGCCAATCAAACTGACTTGCGAGCCTAATGATTTCGTAATCAGGCGCCTGTATCGCCGCCTGCTCTGTATATCGAAAATCAGTAATCAGAAAAGAATTTGACTCAGTAATCCATAAATACCCAGCCGAGCCCCTAAATCCAGAGAAATAGTGTCGGTTTTCGTTGGAAGTTACTAAAAAAGCATCGAGAGATTTTTCAACCATACTGACTCGCAGTTTTTCTATCCTCTTGGATTTAGTCATCAGTTGATCCCTTCTCAAATAAGTCAGCGAGGTAATCTAGGGCAAGTAAGTATCCTTGAGTCCCGAGTCCTACAATTTGACCGGTTGAAACACCAGAAATGTACGAGAGACGTCGAAACTCCTCTCTTGCGTGAACATTGGATATGTGTACTTCTATTACGGGCGATAGAACTTGAGAAAGTGCGTCTCTCAGTGCAACAGATGTATGAGTCAAAGCACCAGGGTTAATTATAATTGCTTGTGAACTAGAACCCTTGTCTTGTATTACATCGACTATTGACCCTTCATGATTTGATTGGAAGAATTCCAAAGTCAGGCCTCGGATCTCACCGTACTGACGCATTGAATCTTCAACTTCAGTAAGTGTAGTTTTGCCATAGATTTCTGGCTCACGTGTTCCTAAAGTATTTAGGTTAGGACCGTTAATTACAAGAATGCTCATACAACTCCTACCAGTATTGAGTTACTTCTGTTCGCGTGCTAAAGGATGAGACTTCAAATATACCCGTCGTGCCTCACCCTTGCTGACATGAGTATAAACCTGCGTTGCAACAGGGGAAGAGTGACCCAATAACTCTTGCACTATACGTAGATCTGCACCACCGTCAAGTAAATGTGTTGCAAACGAGTGCCTTAAAGTATGTGGATGCACATTCTTAGTGATTCCTGCTATTTTTGCACGTTTGCTAACAATAGAGTGAATTGATCTTTGGGACAAGCGCCTGCCTTGGGTATTCAGGAAAATAGAATCGGTATTGACATCTGTACTAAGGAAATTTGAGCGTGCAGACTGCAAATACTGTTTGTATGATTTCAAAGCCGATGAACCGATTGGTACTACTCTAAACTTCGACCCTTTTCCTTTGACCCTGATATTCTCTTGAGCAAGATTAACGTCTCCGATATTCAATGAAACGACTTCACTAACTCTTAACCCTGAGCCATAAAGTATTTCTAGAATAGCCTTATCACGAATTGAATGTGCAATTATTCTTGGCTTCATGGTAGAGCTGTTTGGAATTGGAATTTCCATTAGGGCACTTGCTTCAATGACTGAAAGTGTATCAGGAAGACGACGAACAGTTTTAGGCGTGAACCTGCGCATCAAGCCAGAATGAGGGGACCATAATGGGGCTTCAGGGACATCACCTTGGTTTATTAAAAAGCGCATAAACGACCTGACGGCTACTAAACATCGAGTTACGCTTAAAGGAGAAAGTGTCTTCTTTGATGCTTTTTCAATGCCCGAAAGCCATGCTACGAAGTCGCGCATAATTGATCTGTATTCAGCATTGATTTGTATTTGTTTATTTGCTTGTGTAGAAGTTAAGAGTGAATGTCTTTGAATAAACAACTTAAGTTGACTGCCATCTTCTTCTATATCGATACCGTGAACTGCCAAATATTTAATGAAATAAGTAGAGTCGGACAAATAGTTACGAATGGTGTAGCTCGCCAATCCTCGATTAGCCCTTAAGTACTTTTCAAACCTTTTGAGTACTGGAGGTAATTTACCCATATTAGCCCTCGGTTAAGCCAATACACATCATTTAAACCTGGTTGGTAGCCTTTCCGGCTAACTCACTATTCCACCCACATTCTTTGTCATAACACTGAGAGGAGCCACGAGCTCCTACAATTGTGAGTCCATTACACACAGGACAAGGAGTTTTCAATGGAGGTTTGTTGACGATTGTTTTGCACTTTGGATAATTGTTGCATCCCCAAAATGGACCAAACCTGCCTCTTCTTTCCAAAAGTGACCCGTCGCATCCAGCTTTGGGACAACGCACCGCATTTTTGATAATGCAATCACCAGAGCATTCAGGGCCAGTAGTGCCTTCTACCATAATCCCTTCGCAGACAGGGCAAGGTTCGATCAGAGGGGGTCGAGAAAGAGTGAATCTACAATTGGGGTAATTATTGCAAGCCCAAAATGTGGAGCCCCTTCTACTTTTCTTTTCAACTATATTTCCGCCACAACCAGGGTTTCTACATGTGACACCGGTGTCAATATTGGTAGGACCATCTTCTGTTTCAGTATATGAATGCTCAGGATAGTGGCTACATGCGATGAAATAGCCAGTTCTTCCAAATCTTCGAACGAGGGGGTGGCCTTCTGGGCAAAATCTATCTGTTTCTTCGGCGAGGGATATGCGTTCTATATTCCCCTTAGCGGTTTCGAGTGATTCATTAAATGGGGTGTAAAACCTGTGCATTATATCTATATACTCACTGTCCCCGTTTGCTATTTCATCTAAATCCTCTTCAAGTCTTGCTGTGAATTCATAATCAACCAAATTACTTAAATGGTTTGTTAATTGACTGCATATAGCCTCTCCTAAAGGCGTAGGAGACAATGCTCTGTTTGTTAGTGCAACTTGGTTTCGTTTGATAATTGTGGAAAGAGTACTCGCGTACGTGCTGGGTCTACCTATCCCATTCTCTTCTAGGGATTTTATTAAACTGGCCTGAGTGAAACGAACGGGTGGTTTAGTGAAACTCTGTTTTGACTGGAATGAATTACACTTTAATTGTTGGTTTATTTGAAGCTTCGGGATGAGTTTCTGAGCACTGGACTCACTTTCTTGTTCATCGTCAACTTCAGGCGAGTCTTCTTTGTATAGGGTACTGAACCCCAGAAATTTAACAGTGTAGCCAGATTTGCGGAACAAATATGAATTTTGTGAATCCGTAGAAGCTATTATCTCAACTGTGGTGGTTAAACCTTCTTCGTCAGCCATCTGGCTTGAGACCATACGATTCCATATTAATTGATATAGCCGCGCTTGGTCAGATTTAAGATACTGCTTTATATCTTCTGGTGCCCTCTTTACAGAAGTAGGCCTAATGGCTTCATGGGCTTCTTGGGCTGCAACCGCCTGACTTTTTTTATTAGTGTGAACCCTTGGAAGATTTGGAATATATTCTGACCCCCATCGGGTTTTTATATACTCCCGCGTTTCATTCACTGCGATTTGATCAACCTGAGGAGAGTCGGTTCGCATGTATGTAATTAAGCCCATAGATCCTTGGGCGCCTAACTCAATACCTTCATATAGTTGCTGAGCGACTCTCATGGTTTTTTCCGGGTCAAATCGCAACTTGCTAGATGCTTCTCTTTGTAAACTAGTAGTGATGAATGGTGCTGAAGGTTTTTGCCTTACCGGTTTTTCACTCAGCGAACTGACCTGATATTGGGCAGTGGCTAAGTCCTTTTTAATTCTGATGACTTGCTCTTCATGAGGGATTCCAGGTTTGGGGATAGCCTTCCCATTAATTCGTGCGAGCTCAGACGTAAACGCTTTTGAAGTTCCTGCCTCAAATTCGGCGTTAATTACCCAATATTCCTGAGGAACAAATTCCCTGATGCTCTTTTCTCTTTCAACCACCATTCTTAAGGCTGGAGATTGAACTCTGCCAGCAGAGCTTCCTCTTTGTACATACTTTCTTAATAAACTACTAGTGGGGTAACCGATTAGTCGATCAATATGACGCCTTGCGAATTGGGCATTGACTAAACGCATGTCAATTTCTCTGGGATTTGCAAACGCATCATTCACAGCATTTTCAGTAATTGAGTGAAAAACTACTCTCTGTACAGGTTTGGTTATTTCTGCTGCTTCCAGGAGGTGCCAAGCTATTGCCTCACCTTCACGATCAGGGTCTGTTGCAAGAAAAATTGCAGACGCGTTTTTCGCTGCTAACTTGATTTCTGAAATAACAGATCTTGCGGTTTTGGGAACCTCATAAACAGCACTAAAGTTGTCATTAGGATTAATGGAGATACCCCAAGCTGGTAAATCTCTCACGTGGCCCATTGATGCAATAACTTTGAAATCACTGCCCAAAAATCTGAATATTGTTTTTGCTTTTGTTGGTGACTCAACAATTACAAGTTTTTGCCCTTTCGGTTGGGCTTTTTTCATTGATGCCTTAGTTTCCATATCTCCAAAATACGCGAAGACCTATAAGGTTTGTCAACCCTTTAGTACTTTTCATTAACCTCTTCTCAGATTGTAATGGCGGAGAGGGCGGGATTCGAACCCGCGAGAGACTTGCGCCCCTACACGCTTTCCAGGCGTGCCTGTTCGGCCACTCCAGCACCTCTCCATAGTTATCAGATACCGTGTTTGCACATGTGACTAACCTAATGTGCTTTATAGCAACACACGGTCTTACATTCTACATGTAATTAGTATTACTTTTAGATGTGTTTAATGATCCAATACCAGGAGTCTTTTACTACATCTATTGCTCGATACTGATCAAGCCATTTCGCTCCGTGTAATGCATATTCTTGAAATTCTTTCAAAACCGCAAATGGAGCAAAAGCAAGTAAGAGATTGCGAAACCTAGCTTTCTCTATTGACTTAAAATGAATGCAGGCCGCGTAAAAAATGAACCAGAATTCAAAGAGATTTGGGAACCATAGTAATATTTCACGACTTCCTGTGAGTTCAAAAACTCCGACTCCAGCAATTCTGTAAAAAAGCAAAACCAAGGAAAATCTCCTTGCTGCTCCCCTCCATTTAAGTGCTACCCATCCGAAAGATAGCATGTAACTTAAATCAAGCCATTTGTCTAAAGCTTGGTAATTTCTCACCGTACCTAAATCAAGTAGATTCATTAAAAAGAGATCTGATAAATCAATTACGATAGCCGCTATTGAGCCTATTAGTGCCCATCTCAGCACAAGTAATGCACCAAAAATCCTAAAACCAGTAATAATGAGCTCTTCCAATGTCATGTTGCGTAGTTAACCATAATTAAACTTGATTGAGTAATCGCAGAAGGGGCATTTTATTTGAGCTTGATGTGTAAAAAATGTATATCTTATCTCTGAAATTTACTCTTTTACTTATACTGTTTGCTGCTTGTTCATCTGAATATATTTCAACAGATGCCAGAGAAGATAAAGGGAACCAAGGCAAGATCAACAGCTCCGTTATTATGCCAAAACCCACTATTACTCAAATGTATAGACTAGAGCCAACAGTAACTCCAAAACCTACTTTACTTCCTAAACAGACCCCAACAATTACTGGTACTGTATTTAATCTAAGAGAACTAAAATCAGGAATACAGGAAATCTATATTAATCAAACCATTGACGAAGTTACTATCGATAGAAAAGTAATTATCCATGCTCCACCAAATCTGGTCTCAGAAAAAAAATACTCAGTAGTTATGGCATTTCATGGCAATGGAGGAATTCCAGATAAGTGGATCAATACGCTTAACAGATTCGTGGGGAATAATGATTTTATTGGCGTTTACCCTGAAGGTTATTTGAAATCATGGAATTTAGGAAAAGAGAAATCTAAAGCTGATGATGTTTATTTTATAAATAAGTTGATGAAGGAATTGAACCTTTACAAACAACTAGACAGTAAAAACATATTTGCTTTAGGATCCTCGAACGGTGCAGGTATGGTTCAAGAACTTGCCGTTCAAACAAATCATTTCAAGGCAATTGGTGCAATTGTCACTCAGTTGATAAAAGGCAAAGAACCCAAATTTGGTTCACCGAAGGTATCAGTACTTCAAATTCTCGGAATGCAGGATCCAATCATACCCTACGAAGGCGGTCTTTCACGTGTGGGTCATGAATTTTATGGAGGTGAGGAAAGTGCATTTATTTGGGCAGCACATAACCAATGCGATCTACATACGTTAGCTGAAATAACAACAGAGGGAAACAGAAAGATCATATTCAGAGATTGTGAATCTGGTAAAACCGTTCTTCATTATGGAATTTCAGAAGCAAAACATGGAATCCCGGGAGGAACTGAAGGTGGTTTATTCGACCTTATATGGGATTTTTTTAAAATGCATGAATAATTGATAAGCGATCAATTATCTTCATTAACACGCATTGTGCGGATAGTACTCACGAGAAAATAGGCCCAAATAGGCAATGAAACTAAGGATACAGATAACGCCATCCCCGGAGACTCTTCACCTTCACTAACATCTAGTAATACATACCTCAGAGCTTCGGGTATAGCTGAGGCAAGCGATGTGATGGATGCGACAGCAAAGATAGCAAGCCCTGCAATGAAATATAGCTTTCTTAAGGAATCAGAACTATCTTCTTTGCTCTCTACCCAGCGTCGCCCATAAAGATGGACTCCTAAAATTAATAACCCGATAAGAGTAACGCTTATACCATTAATAATGTTTGATTTTTTCTCGATGTCCAATTTTTCATTTAAGCTCTGTAAGGTTTCGGTACTTCCGTTTATTTGTTCGTTATTTTCGATTCGCTCGAGATCATATTGATGGTCTCGGTAAACATCACCGTAACTGAATTGAGGGTCGATAATTTCGCCAAAACCGGCATTTATCAATGAGGCAATACCACCCAATGAGATAATCACGATCCCAACCGTTATAACGATATAAAAATAGACTCGTAGAACAATGCGATAAGAGATTGATATAGCATTGGATGATCGTAAGCGCATCAACAAAAAAACAGCACCTCCAATAATAAATAGAGGTATCCCTATTGCTATGATTCCGAATAAAACGCCGAAAATATTATCCATTGCTCTTCCAACTAATTTATCTAGATATAGAGTAAGGTCATGTTTGGATTAGGACAAGGTCTATCAAATTTATTTAGGTGAAAATATGGGTGATCAGGATTCAATAGAAGTGTCTTTAGTAAAAGAGCAAGACTTGAAATCCTTTGCTTCCGAGGTTCTTCAATCTGCAGGGTCTTCAGTTGAGGAAGCTAATTTTGTGGCGGACGTGCTAATAGAAGCTGATTTACGTGGCGTTGAATCACATGGTGTAACTCGCTTGCCAGGGTATATCACTATGATCGAAAGAAGCCTTTTAAATCCTTCACCCAAAATAAAAATCCTTAGAGACTCTGGGGCAACTGCTGCCATAGACGGTGATATGGGATTTGGCATGCTTACTGCTTTTAAGGGAATGAACATGGCGATGAGTAAAGCCAAGGAATTCGGGTTAGGAGCGGTTACAGCATCAAATATGGCACATACTGGAATGGTTGGTTATTTCACGATGCATGCTGCTTCTAAGGGCTACATAGGGATGGCTATGAATAACGGACCGACAATAGTGCCACCATACGGCGGACTTACTCCGACGTACGCAACTAACCCATTCAGTGTTGCATTTCCCGCTTTCGATAATAATCCGGTAGTTTTGGATATGGCGACTTCGATGGTTGCGGCAGGAAAGCTTAGGCTAGCAGCTAAAAAGGGAGAATCTATACCGACTGGCTGGGGAATCGATAAAGAAGGCAATCCTACAAATGACCCTGATAGCGTGATTCATGGAGGGTTTCTGCAGTGGGCCGGTGGGCATAAAGGATTTGGTCTTGCAACTATGGTTGAAATTCTTGGAGGAGTACTTTCAGGAGGACTTTTTGGACTTAGTGTTCCTGCACTCGTTAATTTTGGACAAGATCCACTTATAGCTAATGGATTTTATTTAGCAATAGATATAGAAAAATTTATGCCACTTGAACTTTTTCAGCAAAAAATTTCAACCTTGACCGAAAACGTGAAGTCGTCTAAAAAAATACAAGGAGTAGATCAAATTTATATGCCTGGGGAACCAGAATTTGAGACTAAAGCTAGAAGATTAGCATCGGGAATTCCAATTAATGTAAATGTGCTCAATGAATTAAAAGAGCTTAGTAAGAAATTTGAATTAAACCTTGAAGTTCTAAGCTAATTACGCCTGGAGAGCCTTCCTTGCGCTCCTTGAAACCCTAATTGACCATCGGTATTGGGAATTGGTTCTCCCATGTAACAACCGACTGTGTAGGGATACTCTATCGTAGCGTGATAATGATACCCAATAGTTCCATGGTCGTGCCCATGGCAGGCATCCAGGTCCTTATTGGTCATTTCTATACCACCTACTCCTTTGTAACCATGAATAGGGAAACCATCTTTGATGTACCCAACTACCCCTGAGTGGCCGTCTTCTGAGAAAACGTCATCGAGTCTTTCTGGGATGAAGTGATAATGGTAGGTATTCTGTGCGGGATGCCCTCCAAATACATCTACAATTTCTCTTGCAACCGCATCTTCGCCTCTACCATCCACTGCGTTATATATAACAACACCATTTTTGGATATTCCGATTGCCCCTAATGAAACACATGATGGTGATAGATTTTGATTCGGATTAATTGGATACGCTAAGTTCATGTTTATTGCATGGGGCACTCCCGGATTTCTGTCGATTTCTGATAACTGACTATAATTAGTCATTGGCCAGTCTCCAATTTTTCCGTCTATTGGAAGATTGTTAGTCGATATACTTCGCGATCCCGCCGATGTTGATTCTGTGTAAATCCCAGGTCCAGGGCTGAACTTCCCAGCAGGGAGCCATAGCTTTTTAAAGAAATCCCAAGTGTTGTTAACAATATCCAGCCAAGTGAGCTTGCTTGTTATCGCACCAGGTGCATTGGGATTTTTCCCAGTGCATGAAAATAAGTAGCCTTTAGCCGGGGCCACAGTTGTTAAGAAATCATCACCTAAACGCAACTTGCTACAGTCTGGTCCTAATGAATCTGCGCAAACCATTGAAGTGATCGGGTAAGCAGAAGTGGTTGTAATGCTTTGAATGGAATCTTCTGCGGGTTTAATTGGTACAGTAGGACATGCCATTTTCGTGCACCCTAACATTCCTTCTAGACACATGCATTGATTGCAATAATTCAGACCGCTATCCTTTCCCGACCATCCACTTTCTACTAATTCACCTCCAGTTAGGCGACAAACAGTTCCAGAGTGTTCATCGTTAACCTTTGAAGGGTTCGGGTTTACGTCCAGAACTGTGGGAGTAAGTGTCGGGGAGGGGTCTTTATTTAATGGCAATGGAGACACTGTTGGCTCCATTGATGAAGGTGGAGTGATGGTAGCCGATACGTGAACTTGTGAGGTAATTGAAGTAGGCGTTGCTTTAGCTGGTTTGCTTGGTGTTTCTGGTGCATTAATCGAACCTGAGTTGTAATTTCCGGAGCTCGTACACCCAAATATAGATACCAGTAATACAAAAATTAATGTAAATAATTTACGCATTGGCATCTAATTGACTCATATAGGCTTTTGAAGATGATACAGGTAGTTTTGTTATATATTTTGTGAAAACAGTAAGAATTCTCGATAGTTGGTTCTACAAGACGGCCCTCACTCAGAGTTCCGTGTCTGATTCCTGAATGCAAACAAACTTAATGTGAATATCGTAAACAAAATCCCAGCACCTGAAAACAGAGCAAACCTGAACCCATCAGCCGCATCAGCCGAGTTGGTGATGGTTCGATCGCCTGCGGCGGCAACATAGAGCGCTGCACCGATAGCTACACCAATTGCTCCACCTACATGGCGCCCTAAGCCCAATACTCCCGGAGCTAAACCGAGTTGTTCTTGTTTTACTGAAGCAAACATTTGCTTGAGTAATCCAGCTCTAAGCATGCTATGTGCAATGCCAAAAAGCATTAAGAACAGAACGATTGTCTGCGATTGTCCATTAGGCGAAACGACGGCTAAGCTCATCAGTGAAATAATCATTGTTATCGCTCCGAAGAACGCAACTTTGAAACCACCAAATTTATCAGCGAAAAAACCACTAGCAACAGATGCTGGTGGACGTGCAATTGCTGCTATAAAAATGATGCTACCGGCGTAAGCTGCTTTCCACTCAAGCGCCTGAATAAAGAAAATTGGTAACAGATAAATAACCATCCCGTATGATATTTCAACCGCTATATTGCAAGAAGCAGTAGCCGCGAATTTATATTGTTTGAACATCCTGACTGGTAAAGTTGCATAATTAAGATGAGCTTCAAAAACTACAAATATAGCTAGAAGACAAATTGAAAATACCAGTAGAGCCCACGGCCACGGAGAAGAAGTACGACTGATGAATTGTACAGATACCAACAGGGGAGCGATGGCTGACATTAACAAGATTGCACCAGGTATATCAAATTCTCGTAACGAGGGTCTCCTTTTAGTAGAGACATTTATTTGATTAGGCATGATCGTTAAAACGACAGTGACCCCTAAAACTACTAGCGCCTCTGCTATGAAAACCCAGCGCCAACTGAAAAGGTCAACTAAAAACCCGACATAAACCGGTATTAAGAACATTCCCACCCCTAGGGAAGCCCCTAATAAGCCGCCTGCTCGGCCCCTAGTTTCCTGAGGAAAACTGCTTACAGCAAGTGTTATAAAGTTTGCAATTGCTAAGCTGTGAACTACTCCTTGAATGAATCTTAGTGCAATTAATGATGTGAAATTAGGAGCCGCTGTCAGGAAGACTAATAAGGCGATTCCTAAATAACTTCCAATGATCCCGGCTCTTTTGTGTCCTATCAAATCACCAATATGAGTGGCAGGCATAAATGCCCCTGCCATACCCAGAGAGTAGGCGAGAATAACCCATGAAGTAGCAGAAGTAGAAGTCCCGTATTCGTGACCAATTGAAGGCAGGAGAAGCGGAACACCGACTAACGGGCTAAGGGCAAGAGCAAGCCATATTACCGAAACTGAGAATGACCACCATTGTTGTTTCATGTCAAATCCCAATTCATAAAATTCAAATAAAGGAATTGAATATAAAGATTGTTGTTCATTATGAGAATCAAAATTCTGGGTCCGCGTTCCAATTATCTGAAAAAGTAACTAGTTCTATAGGTTTTCGAGATTTAGGACCGTGTTTTTCAAATGGATAACCAATTGG
>CAYMJY010000016.1:21604-24817 GCA_964391355.1 uncultured Dehalococcoidia bacterium
CTGTGGAAATTGACCAGCCTTTGGGGATGGCAAGAGCTCTTGTTAATACATGATCTTGAAAACGATCGCTAATGGTAATGACACCGCCCAAACCATAAAAACGAGCAGCCAATAATATATTTTGTACCGCTGGGAATATAGAACTGCTCAATTCTGCAGGTGCATTATGAGAAATTCCTTCTTGTGGAGATTCTGCACATATTACCAAAAGAACAGGAGCTTCTGAAAAATGACAGGCTAAATAATTAACCGAACTCTGACTTTCTTCACTTAGAAGTTGATTTACTGAGATCCCCTGATAATCAGCGGAGCCCTGTAAGTAAGCTTTTCCTAGATAACTTTTCTTCAACGGATCTCGAACTACTATAAATCTCCATGGTTGTTTGTTATTCCCGTTAGGAGCCTGAATTGCCGCTTCAAGGATCTTTCGAATTAATTCTTTAGAAACTTCATCAGTTCGAAAACGGCGAATGGCTCTAGTTGAAAAAATTACGTCTAAAAAACCAAGATCTCTTGTCATATCCACTCCTGTACTGGAAAAAGCATTATTTCCCAGGCATTAGCTCTTGGCTTGTTTCATAATTTGACTGAATTAATGCCCAATCGTAAAGCATAGGATATAGGTCGACTTTAGCCCATTGATTCATTTGGTCTGAGTAATGTTGACTTCCTGGGTGACCGGAAGAGCCTAGAGGTATAACCCACTGACAATTATTCCAGTCGTTCAAGTCATAAATATAACGTGCAAGAGAAGTTGAATTTAAGGTGAAAGACCCGTTGAAATTATACGTTCCAGCAAGAGGAGTATCTTCATCGCCACTACATGATATGGATGGTGGGTCAAGCAAGGATTCCATCTCAGGAAATACTTGACTTAAAGGATGTGAATGCTTGGTTTTATGAAGTAATCCCCATTGCCAATCTAATGGATTACCACCCAGAGTATTATGTAATTTTAGAATAGCTTCATTTAGCACATTATTTAAAACTGAAAGCCAAGTTTCACCATCTGATAATAGGGCTACATCATTGCTTTCAAGTGCTCGAATCACTATAGATTTCAAGTTTCGCAAATATGAAGGCGCTCCACGATTAGCGCCTTCGGTCGCTTCTTTTGTAAGTTTATCGCCTACTAATGATACGGAAAGATGATTCAACAATGAGACTAAAATAGTGCTGTATATAGTTGGGGCAGAATGGTCACGCCTCATCGAATAATCCCACTGTTCTAAGATTTTTAATGCTTGACTTGAGAGATCGTTTTCTGGCCTGAGCTTCAATAAATGAGGTACGAATTTTTGTGCTGGTATAGAAATGCAGTCAGCATGGATTAAAGACATATCTGCAGTCGTTGCTACTTTAAGTGATTCTAAATGTCTTAATATCCTATTCGCTCGGTAATCCTGTGAAAAATCTATAGTAATGTAGTGAGGGTAAGGTGGCCCGATAATTCTGTTATTCGCTGTAACAATAAATCCATTAGACGGATTTCGGAGACGAGGGTTTTCTTCAAATGGCACTCGACCCACCCATTCGTGTCCACCATCCGATCCAGAAACCGGAATCCAAGAGTTCTCTCGAGAGCGTAGGGGGAGTTTACCTCGCATTTGATAACTAATATTGCCATCGACATCTGCTGATAAGAGGTTATTACAAGGGTCTACCCAAGGGCGCATAGCTCCCTCAAGCTGGTCTACATTGTTTGCGACCAGCATATCGAGAATTGCTTCTGCCCATGGCTCTTGTTCAGCTATTGCGCTGTGTCGAAAACTGATCCCAACTCCATCACTGATTGAACCTATAATAACGGGTCCATGGTGGGTGGAAGCGATTTCAACGTCTATGGAACCTTCATCTTTTATTTCTATTACTTCACTTCGAATATCTAAGGGATAGTTCTGGTTTTTGAATTCGTATTTCGGAGAATCACCTCCAATGAGCTTTTCTACAAATAAATCTTGGTAATCTGCAGAAGCGTGAGTAATGCACCAGGCGACTTTCTTGTTGTGGCCAAAATGCATAAAGCCAGGCACTCCAGCGAAAGACAAACCAATCACGTCAAAATCGTTACAGGCTACATGGTTTTGCACATACGCATTAGGAGTATCTGGTGCTCTATGAGGATCACCAGCTAATAAAGGTTTGCCTGTTGTTGTTTTATGCCCTGCAACGGCCCAGCTATTGCTCCCAGCATCACTGCCTTCATCTGTTTGTAATGTTGTAACCAAATCAAACAAACCAGCGCTCGATTCTAAAATTTCCCTTCCTTGGTTAACTTCTCCGGGATAAATCTCACCTGGGGGAATAATAAGAAGGTCACCAGCATCACCGATTTCATATAGCATTTTTGTTAACTCTGGACCAATTTGCGATAAAAGTTTCGAGCGCCAAATCTTAAAATCGAAATTCCCCATAAATACATGCCTGATTTTGGCTACTGATAAACAATCTATGGGGCTCCAAGGATCAGGAGTAAAACCTAAAAGACGAAACTCTATTGGTAACAGTTCTGTAGAATTGATGAAGGCATTGACTCCCTCTGAGTATGCTTCGAACATTGACCGTGTTTGAGAATTGATTACTTGAAAATCTTTGTACGCGCTTGCTTTTATCCCTATTCTTCGTGCAGTAACATCCCAATCAAGATTCGATTTGCCCAACAGCTTTGCTGTACGCCCTTCAGCACGATGCCTGTCAAAATCCATTTGCCATAATCTATCTTGTGCTACTACAAACCCCTGACCAAAGAACGCATCATGAATTGTTGTAGCTTGAACGTGAGGAATACCTAAAGAATCCCGAAAAATTTTTATAGGCTCTTCAACAGTAGGAAATGCCATATTTTGATTAAAATTGGGTATCGAATTTTTTAAATCTGATGATTTAAACGAACTCATATTGTTTTCCTGTTTTCCATATAAGTAAATTCTTTTCTATGTAAAAAGAAAATTGACTTCTATTTTTAAATACCTTCAGTTACATATTCAGGCAGAACAGCTGTCACAATAAAGTTTGGGGCATCGACTACCTGTGAAATCTTGAGATCAACTGCCACACTGCAAACAACGTAAGCCTGTTCTCTTGTCAGACCACGAGTGACTAACAATTGAACCATTTGTAGCAATGCATTTTTGCAGGCAGTATTCAGATCCTCCCCAGCATTGGAACCATCTTCTCGGATAGGCATCCCCATTGTCGCAATAAAGCTTTTAG
>CAYMJY010000017.1:0-15590 GCA_964391355.1 uncultured Dehalococcoidia bacterium
GCAAGGGGCCCTATTTGAAATATCGCGCTGAAATTGATGGCTTAAGAGCCCTTGCAGTTGTCCCAGTAATCTTATTCCATGCTGGCTTTGAACTTTTTAGTGGGGGATATGTAGGCGTTGATGTTTTCTTCGTAATTAGCGGATACCTAATTACCACAATCCTTATGGAGGATTTAGAGAACAACCAATTTAGCATTTTGAAATTTTATGAACGCAGAGCAAGGCGTATTTTGCCAGCACTGTTGTTTGTAACTTTAATCACTATTCCGTTTGCAATACTTATTCTTTCACCAAATGACCTTAAAGATTTCTTTCAAAGCATAGCAGCTGTTTCTACTTTCACATCAAATATTTTGTTTTGGATAGAGAGTGGTTATTTTGATCAAGCTGCGGAATTAAAACCTTTATTGCATACATGGAGTTTGGCGGTTGAGGAGCAGTACTATTTAGTGTTCCCTGTGTT
Source organism: uncultured Dehalococcoidia bacterium (assembly GCA_964391355.1). GTDB lineage: Bacteria > Chloroflexota > Dehalococcoidia > Lucifugimonadales > Australimonadaceae. The sequence goes on from CAYMJY010000017.1 coordinate 464, forward strand.
CTTATTTGCTACTTGGCGTTTCGGTAAGAGTTTAGTGTTTTGGTTGATTATTTTGTTTGCAGCACTCAGTCTTGGATTCAGCGAATGGGCTTCACAAAATTTCGTAGCAGCCAACTTTTTCTTACCGTTTTCAAGAGTGTGGGAGTTGTTTGCGGGTTCCGTTGCTGCATTTATTGTGAATAAGAGAGGTTTACGTTCAAATAACATACTCTCGTTAACTGGCTTTTTTGCAATTATTTTCGCTATTTTCTTCTATGATAGAACTACACCCATTCCGAGTATTTACGCTCTAATTCCTGTCACTGGAGTCGTGTTGCTACTCCTTTATGGTGACAAAGGAACACTCGCTGCAAAGATCCTCAGTGTCAAAGTTTTGGTAGGAATAGGGTTGATAAGTTACAGTGCTTATTTATGGCATCAGCCGGTTTTTGCATTTTGGAGGCTTTCAAGATTATCTGAGCCACGCACGAACGAATATATTCTTCTAATTGTAGTTGTATTGATTTTGGCTTATGGAAGCTGGAGGTTCGTTGAACGACCTTTCAGAAACAAACAGATAGTCCCTATAAAAACATTGATGCTTTTCATAGTTCCACTGTCATTATTGCTTTTCTGCAGTGGCTTACTCTATCACTTACAAATACTACCTCAAAAAACCTTGAACACTTCTCTGACTTATGAGCTTCCAGAGCGTGGCATGGAATTTGCAGGTGTGGAAATCAATGGAGAAAACTGTTCTGACCGAGACCCCGATGACACTTGCACGATTGGCAATGTTAATTCGGAACAGAAGTTGGTAATAATTGGAGATAGCCACGCACGCGTAATGACAGAAGCAGCTCAGCTTTTTTCTGAACCTTACGATTATGCATTTATAGATATGACGACAACTGCTTGTCCCTATTTGCCTGGTTTGAACATGTATAGCTACAGTACTCCGCTAGATTACTGCGATGCGAAGCTTCAGGAAAAACGAACAAATGCTCTTAAGCAGTTGGATCCTGCGGTTGTAATAGTTCACGCTAGATTTTCTCTATACCTACATGGAAATGGCGTTAATAATACAATTGGAGGTGTAGAGCCAGCAAAAAGCTACCACATCGGTATAACTGGTACAGAAAATTACGATGAGCGAGTCATTTTATACGAAGAGTCGTTTAAGAAAGGCATCAGGAATTTGATCGATAACCAACATAAGGTAATTATTGTTGGTGGTGTTCCTGCTCATGGATGGAACCCTGTACACAGATTGTTAACACTTGAAGCAACTATAGTGGACGAAAAACTCGATTTTGAAGCAGTGAATGAATTAATGAAAATCCCCCGAACTGCCGTTTCAGAGAGAAATCAACCTATAAATGAAATCATTCTTCGAACAGTTAACGAATTCGAAAATGTGCAATATATCGACTCAGTTAATCTTTTCTGTGATGAAATATCCTGCTCGAGTATCACGAAAGATCAAATTCTCTATTCAAATATTGATCACTTATCTTTTAATGGAGCACAGTACCTTTTCAAGGTTGTGCTTGAAAAAGCAGGGATTCAAAATTAGTAAATAGTTTTTATTGGTAAGGTGCTCTAATTTTAGAGCACCTTACCAATAGTTTAGTTGCTTTTCTTAATCGAAAGAATACCTAGTAATAGGGTTGTCAGGAAAAATACAGGCCAACTGTAATCTTCGAGTCCAGAACTGACGGTCATAGTGAGAATAAAAAGAACTCCCGTCAGAATTAAACCAGCGGCACCTATGGGATTGAGGTTTTTGCTGATGAGAATTCCAAGTCCAAGCAATAGAAAAGCGGCTCCTCCAATCAACATTATCCCTGTATTGAAAGATAGAGAAATAGCCATAAGGGCCAGTGCGGCAGAATCTGAGCTTGACTCGGCCACGGCCCATTCAAGACCTAGCCCTACAACCATTAAAGTAAGTACAGGCATAATCAAGTACGAAGCAAGGGTTGCGTATGATGAACCTGCATTTGCCATGCCTCGGGCCAGATGTAGTAGACCCATAATCATCGCTATCATTCCACCAAAACCCATAGCCATCCCTAATTTACTTATGCTGGGATCAGCCATGAGATCTGCGGCTTGTTGAGCAGTTGAATCAGTTGGACTAGCAGGATAAACGACTATCCAACCTATCACCATTACTATAGTACCTATAACTAATAAAAGACCCGTTAGCATATATACACCTCTAAATTAACCGAGTAAGTGGAATCATAATGGCAGATTATTCGCCAATGTCAATTTGGTTTACGGCTAGGAAAGTTGATATTTTAGAAATAAAAGAGTCCCGGTCGACCAGGCGCCAAACGGTTTTTTTACTTAGCCTCTGGCATCCCTTCAGCTAAGACCACCGAATCATCCGATCGATCGGGACAGAGGGAACATACCAGTGATGTACCTATAGTTGTCAATAGGTTGAGAAAAATGAGTTTAGTTACTGGTGGTTTTGGGTATTGAAGGTTTTTTTACGAGTAAGAGAGAATCATTTATCAAGCGCCAGATAATTGGACCATTAGCTAGTTTGTAGAGGAATGTGAAGATGAGTCCTCTTTTTTTCAACGGGACTTTAAATTTACTTATAGGTAGTGCGACCACTTCGAACCCGGCTGATTGAAAGATCTTTTTGAGCTTCCAAGGATAAAAACTTGTTTCTACTATTTTTTCACGGCGACTCACTACTAACTCTTTTACTCTTCTTAATGGGCTTAAAGCATTTGGCTCAATTACTAGACAAAGTCCCTCAGGTTGCATAACTCGGAAAAGCTCAGAAGCACCTATCTTAGGATTTGGAACATGGTGAAGCACTTCAGAGCAAATAGCAGCTTCAAATGATTCAGCAGCAAAGGGTAGTGCCTCGCAGTCACCCGCGACATGGCTTAAATCGATACCCTGATAATTTGCAGATCTGAGTTTGGATGCCTTTAGATAACCATCAAACATGTCTAAGGCAACCATTTGTACACCCTGAACAGCTAAATATTCAGAAATTTCACAAAGCCCAGATCCATAATCTAGTACATTCCCTTTTAGCTTGGGCAACAAAAGTGATAATAAATTGATTCTTAAACTACCAAGTTCATCATTTTGTGAATGGGGATCAAATTTGGATACTCGCAAATTGTTGTTTTGCAAGTAGCGTTCTTCGTATGCAAGATCAGCAAGTTTTCGTTTCTGTTGGTCTTTTGAATCGCTCATAAAAAGTGTCCCGAATGATCAGGCGCCAGTTGGTTTCTTCATCCGGTATCAGGTTACCCATCAACCCTATGTTTCCACCGACTTTTATCCGATCACTCGGGACATTGTTAAACTAACAGAGGTGTGGGAATAAAAGTCAAGTGGTAAATCCAATAGTTTTTTTTCAAATAAAAAGTGTCCCGAATGATCAGGCGCCAGTTGGTTTCTTCATCCGGTATCAGGTTACCCATCAACCCTATGTTTCCACCGACTTTTATCCGATCACTCGGGACATTGTTAAACTAACAGAGGTGTGGGAATAAAAGTCAAGTGGTAAATCAGATGACTTTTATTCAAAATATCTAATGCCAAAAGATACCCCTCAATAAACCTCAAGGTAGCTGATAAGACTTAAGAGGACGCTAATCGCTTGGCCATACCGTTGAATACCCAAGAGTGTATCGGGTACAAGGCATACCAATATAGTATTCCTGCAACCCCCCGGGGAGCGAAGTATGAATTTTGGCTTAAAATAGAGCCTTGATTTGTATCACTTTCAACAGTGAATTCAAGCCAAGCTGTGCCCGGTAACTTCATTTCAGCTTTTAGCAAAAGCCGTTCATTTCTTACTAACGAAGCGACTCTCCAAAAATCAAGTTGATCACCCACTTTAGGGAGTTCTCCTGTCTTTGTTCTTCTTAGACCAACACCACCAAGTAGACGATCTATTGCAGCTCGAAGTTTCCAGGCCCGATCAAAATACCAACCTTGTGCACCACCTAATTTTAAAACGGAACCAAAGAGTTGTTCCTGGGTTTGCTTTGAGCGTACCCTCCTGTTTTCCACAATCATTCCCTGAATATTTTTCCGAGAAGTAACTAGAGAGTCACTGCTGGGCCTAGGATTTGATTGAATAACATAAGAAGGATCGAGATATTCAAGAGCTTCAGTAATGGAAGCGCTATAACTCATGGGTGTAATTTCAGGGAAAATAGCGCGTGCACTGGAATCACGTACAATTACTTCATTTCGAAGTCCTTCTACTATAGGTCGCGCATGGTTAGACCTAATTGGAGTAACCCAATCGACCCAATAAGAAGATAACCTTGGCGTTAATACTGGAACACGTATCATCTTTCTTTTAAGTCCTCTTGCCCTTGCATAGCCAAGCATCATATCGCCATAGCTTAATTGGTCACTTCCACCTATTTCTATTATTTTATGACCTTGAACATCGACTAATAAGCTTGCTTTCAGATAAGAGATCACATTGGAGAAACTAATTGGCTGCGCTTTGGTATAAACCCATTTTGGGCAGATCATTACTGGGATTCTTTCGACCAAATAGCGAATCATTTCAAAAGGCAGGCTACCAGCACCGACTACAGGTCCTGCCCTTAATTCAATGACAGGAACACCTGAATCAGCAAGTGTGGTTCCTGTTTCATGGCGAGATCGCAAATGAGTGGATAGATCTTCCTTAGGATCACCGAGTGCGCCTAAGTAGATTATGCGTTGGAATCCGGCTTTTTGAGCCACCCTTCCAAAGGAACGAGCTGTAGCTAGTTCCTTATTTTCAAAAGCCATAGAAGACTCCTTCATCGAATGAATTAAATAAAAGGCTGCATCTATGCCAGATAAAGAGTCAGGCGTTGGAGTGCTATCTAGAGAGTCAACGTCACCTTCGATGATTTCTACAGCTTTAACCCAGGGTTCATTAGGCAACCGAGATTGGTCTCTGACGAGAATTTTCACTAAGTGCCCGTCTTCAAGTAATGTAGGAACAAGCCTACCTCCAATATATCCAGTCGCACCGGTTAACAGAATCCTCATTCCTAAACGCTATTTCTGAGCATCAATTCAGTGGGGTAGGGGTTAAGGTAAGTTTGATTTAGTATCCAAGTTGACACAGAATTTTTCCTTAAATGATGCTTGAGAAGTGTTATGGGGACGATCAAAGGAACTTGCTCCATACGATATCGTTCGATTGTTTCATTAATTTCTTTTTTGTCATCCGCATCAATGAAATCTTTAAGGAAGCCCATTATGTGTTGCATGACGTTTGCATGTTTTTTGGGAGTTGCCATCTGCTTCAAAGCAGAGGACATTAGGGCAGTATAACTTTCTTTAAGTTCAGTTGATGAGAGAAGCCCTGCTTTTGCAACGAGTTGCCCCATTTCTTTGTACAAAGAAATACTATGAGCCATAAATGCAAACTTATGAGATGTATGGAACTCAACAAGTGAATGGGAATTAAAGGCGTTTGAAAATGAATTATTCCATCTCTTGCGCGTGAAAATGCGCTCCACAAAATTTTCTCTTATTCGAGGGTCATGTAATCTGCCGTTTTCTTCAATTGGCAAATCTGGATAATTCAGAGAAAGAGATCTTGCAAAAATCCCCATTCCATTGCGGGCAGGAGCACCACCTTTTGACGAATAGACTTTAACTCTAAATAAGCCACAGCTGGGAGAATTTGCAGTTAAGATGAACCCATCTAAATGCTCTTGAGAGAGAGACACCACTCGTTCGGATGCCCAGCTTAACATTTGATTAGTATGGTCAGTTTTGCTGCGGCTACCCAACATTTGAGGGTTTTCAGCAGTCCCTACTAATCTAACCTCTTCACGAGGTACGCCCATTCCAGCTTCCACTTCAGGACAAACTGGAACCCACTCGACGTACCTTTCTAATGCATTATTAATGAAACTATCGCTTAAGTGACCGCCGTTATAACGGACATTATTACCTATTAAGCAGGAGCTGATCCCTATACGTAGCCTTGTCGATTGCACCCTTTAATTCCCTCTAACTAAAGCAAGAATGCTTATTTTATAAAGAACCTACTAATTAATTGTCATTGAGTTCAGTAATATTCTAGAACGCTTAAGTTAACTAAATGTTAAAAGCTCATTGTGATTAAATTAGATTCTTTGCTATCTTTCTGGTTATGAAAAAAGATTTTTGGCGATTAATAGGCACTTTATCTTGGCTTGTCATAGGAATTAATCTGGCGTTGCTTGTGATTCCAGTTGTAGTTGGGTATGGAGCGCTAAAAATCGCTCGACCTGTTGCACTGATTCATCTGCTGTTAATTGTCATAAGCGTTCTACTTTTGCGCCATGTTTCGCAAAAGCTCAAGAGCTAAATGGTTTCTTTTACCAGGGTGATCGCAGAGTAAGGAAGTTCGGTAGATTCAATCCTTTTGCTTTTTCCATTCTTCATACTCTGCTCTGGCATCATTACGCAAAGGATAATATTTGCGCATATCACCACCTTCTAAAAGGCGCGCCTTGCTGAACTCTTCCCATTCGGCATGGACGCTACCTTTTTCGATTAGTGAATCTACGTAAGTATGAGGAACTACAACAGCACCATCGTCATCCGCGATGATTACATCTCCAGGGAAAACTAATCGACCGCCACATGCTACAGGGACGTTGACAGCAAAAGGGAAGATGTTGGTTTGCGCATGCCAATTTGGAGTAGTTCCTCGAACCCAAATACCTAATCCTAATTGCTTTGCATAAGCTGAGTCGCGAATGCAACCGTCAATGACCACGCCAGCTCCCTTTTTACCTTTGAGATACGTGAGCATCATTTCGCCAAAAACTCCACTGGACATGTCACTTCTAGCATCGACAACAACAATGTCGCCGGATTGCGCTGCATACAAAACATGACGATGCAATTGAGATTCAGGATCTAGGTACTCGTTGCCGTCTGGGTACTGATCTTCTCTTCGGGGCATAAACTGAAGAGTGACTGCCGTGCCAGCTATCGAAGTACCAGGGGTGATTGAACTGATTCCCTTGATATGAGAATCACGTAATCCCAGATTCCTTAATTCAGCACTGGCAGTGGCACTACCGATCGATCTTAATGCTTGCAGTTTATTTTCAGTAGGGCGCTGAATGTTCATGATCTATACCTAAATAATTTATTAACTTTCAAGAGGTGCTTAATACACTTGGGAATTTAAAAACAGTTCCAGTTTAGATGACAACGTCCAGTTGCGCACTTTGTATAAGTTTTGGTAAAAAGTATTTGATTCGTTAGCGTGCTGATCTGTCTGGCAGGGCATAGTTAACTAGCGCGTCTAAGCCGCTGCCTTTTGTATATCAGCACCTAATGAATCTAATATATGCTACGTGAATGAAGAAAGCGTTATTTTTGTTCGTGATGGTCGTGTTTTGCACCTTGGGTTGCTCTCAGGCCACTACCGTCGAGCAATCTTCTGGCACTGTTGAGCAACCTTCTACAGAGTTGCCAAAAGTGACTCAATCCACCCCTGAAGCCCGTTCACCTGAACCTTTGCCTGAGGAGAAGCAAATTTTGCTAACTGGTGGTACTGCTCGTTATCTGGTGCAAGAGCAGTTGGCTAGATTGAATTTTCCTATTGATGCCATTGGTGAAACGCAGGAAGTATTAGGTTTAATTAGTATCAATACTGATGGGACGATAAATCAGGAAGAATCAGAAATCGTGGTGAAATTAGAGGATTTGCGAAGCGATGAAAGTCGTCGGGATCGATACTTGCGAAACAACTCACTCGAATCGAGTGTTTATCCCGAAGCTGTTTTCCAAGTCAAAGAGCTCATTGGCTTTAACTGGCCTGAGTTTGGAAGTGAAAATGAAGACCAAAACTTCAGGATGTTAGGTGATATGACAATTCATGGGGTCAAAGCAGAAATCGAATGGGATGTTGAAATACATTTCATAGATAATGTGATTGAGGGACAGGCGAGAACAAGTTTCCCATTCAGTAAATTCAAAATGGAAATACCGAGTTTGTTTTTCATTCTTAGCGTGGAAGATAAAATACGCCTTGAACTTGATTTCAGTGCTCAATGGAACCCTAAGTATTAATCACTAATTTTTACGGAGCCTAGCTTTATGGAAAAACTTAATCTTCTTGATTTGATAGCGAATGGAACAATGGACGCAGAAATAGCTGCTTTACTTTCAGCTGTAGGTAATGAGCAACGTTCTCTTTTGGTAGTTGCATTACCGAGGGCTGCAGGGAAAAGTACGATAGTTGAAGCAACAATAGACTGTCGTTCGTTGGGAGTGAAGCGCCATGATTTGAGTGGAGAAATGCTTCAGATGGACCAGCTTATGGAAGTTAAGGAAGGAGGGTATGTGGTTGTTGCAGAATTCGCACCCCATGATCGAGGGTCTTATATTTGGGACAATAGAGCACGAAAAGCACTAGAGTGTTCAACTGCTGGTTATAGCTTAGCCGCATCTATTCATGCCACATCAATGGAAGAAGCAATTGCTTTAGTTTGTAAGGAAATTGCTGCTGGTGATCACTTAACCGCAGTCTTTCAATATGTAGTCTACATTGAGCGTTTTGGAGAAGGTGATCCTGACGGGCCTAATACTTTCTACAGGCGTATAAAATCGATCCATGAAATAGAGGATGTGGTAGACGGAAACCCTAAATCAAAAACACTTTTCTGGTGGAACCAAAACGAAGATAATTTTAACAAGATGAATTCACCGATGTTGTTGAATATAACCACTGAAGACCTTCATGAGCGTGCACAAAAATTCCAATCACTGGTCAACAATGCTGAACACTCCTCAAAAGAACTTTTAGCAATTCTGCCAAATACGAAGTAAATACTATGACTTCAAAGCGGTTGGTATTTGAGGATGAAAGTAATGCGTTGGGATAATCAAAGATCTGAATGGGTCGACGAAAGATTTGAAGAAACTTCAGGAAGCAAATTTGTTGCCCGAATTGCCGCGTTAGTATTTATTACAGGACTGCTAGTCACTTTCCTTGGTTTGGGCCTAGTCTTCTCTGGTCAATGGTGGGTTTTTGCTTTAGGAATCACTATGTCAGTTGGAGGAGACCAACATAGAAAGTGGTATTGGAAAAAGTACCGCAAAGTTTACGGAGAGAAAAAGGAGCTTAGGTAAACTCTTTTTAGCTGTTATTTCTTAGACTGTTTAATTTGGTCTGAGGCCACTAAAGCTTGCGTCATTTGCTGAAGAATTTCATTAGATCCACCAGCCCCATAGGGAATAAGGACAGCATTATTCTGACCAGTTGTACCGATGTCACGCAATGCATCAAAATATTGAACCATCATCACCATGTTCATAACGTCCTGGGTTTTAACATCTGAGCCAGTTACTTCTTTGAGATCGCCGATTGATGCTTTGAATCCCTCGATTATGGCGGCTCTTTGTTTTGCTATACCTTCACCTTGAAGCTTTTTGGCTTCAGCATCGGCCTCAGCACTTTTAACTTGGCGGATTTTGTCAGCCTCTGCTTCATTTTGAGCAGCCACCCGAAGCCTTTCTGTTGCATTAATCTGGTTCATTGCTTCTTTTACATTGGCGTCGGGATCTATATCCGTGATAAGGGATTTCACGATCGAGTAACCAAAGGTATCCATGGACTCAGAGAGGTCACCTTTTATAATTTGCGCTAACTCATCCTTAGTTTCGAAGACCTCATCAAGTGTTTTTTTGGGAACCTCTCCTCGAACAACATCGTACACATAAGATGTGATTTGTGTGTTGACGTCGGTTAGTCTGTAAAAAGCGTCAAATATCTTGTCCTGCATTGCCATAAATTGAACAGACACGCCCAAATTCACAAAAACATTATCTTGAGTTTTAGTTTCTACTGGTACATCTAGCTGGCGGATTCGAACAGACTCTTTTCCAGCAACTCTCTCAATGAGAGGTATTTTGAAGTTGAGTCCAGGACCTAAGACTCTATTGAATTTACCTAGCCTTTCAATTATGCCCATTTGTTGCTGAGGAATGATCACGGTGCCAAAGAAAAGAAGAATAATGATCAGTACAATAAGGGCTAATATTTCCATGGCTACCACCTTAGTAAAAAGCTTTGAAATACAAAGCTTCAGAGTTCATGCACTAAGGTAAACCTTAAACCCAATTGATTCAAGTAACGTGCTTCATTTTGTACGAGCCTAAGACGAATGTTGTTTACTGACCTAATTTGTTTGACGTTGCGTCATTTGGCTATGGCGTAATTGTGTGGTGCTTGTAAGAATCACCCGTAGGCGCGCGAGAGAAATATTTGATGCCAGGAGAAAACAATTCATCGTACCCAGGTACCTGCGGAGATCCCAGAGGGAGTGTGATTGAACCAGAGCAGTGGAAACTTATGGTTCGATTACAGAGAGGTCAAGCTTTCATTAAAAGCCTGAACATTCAACTGGAAGAGGCATTTGAGTTATGGAATAAGCTGGAAAATGTACTCAGAGAAACTTACGAATATAGATTTTGCATTTATGGTATTAATCAAAGGTGCCCTGCGGATGCCGTGTGTGTCTGTACCGTATGTGCTCATGAAATATTTAAAGACAATTACAGTTCACTGAGGTAAGTGTGTTTAGTCGTTTTTTTTTAGTCATTGTTGTTGGGATTGCTGCTTTTCTACGTTTCTATGATTTAGATCGTGCTGGCTTAGGAAATTTGTTTTATGCAGCCACAGTTCGCTCGATGACAGAATCTGTGCATAATTTCTTTTTTGTTGCCTACGACCCTTTTGGTTCTTTCATGGTCGATAAACCACCGTTAGCACTTTGGATACAAGCAACCGTAGCAAAAGCTATAGGTTTCGGTGGCACAGCCATGCTCTTCCCAATGGCATTTTCAGGGACATTGGCAGTGGTTTTAACATTCTTTGCCGCACGGTACTTTTTGGGATCGCGGTTTGCTCTTTTGGCCGCATTAATACTGGCTATTTTCCCTGAGTCGGTGGCCACTTCTCGTGACTCGACAATGGATTCGATGATGATGGTTTTTTTGCTCGGGAGCGCTGTTGCGGCTCAAATTGCTGTTCACAATAAAAGCAGAATGTGGTTAATCACGTGCGCTTTGCTCATGGGTCTTGTCTTTAATATCAAGTTTATTGAGGGATTTGTGGCTATACCTGCGTTCGTGGCATTGTTTATAGTCGGTTGGCCCAGTTTGCTGAAATCCCAGATCAGAACACTTCTTTTAGCAACGGCAGTCTTTTTACTCGTCTCTCTTGCTTGGATAACTAGTGTTGATTTAGTGAACCGTGAATCACGTCCGGTAGTGATGAACGATACGAACAATAGTGCATACAGCTTGGTTTGGAATTACAACGGCCTGGACCGTGTTTTCCATAGAACAATTCCTATTTTTCAACCCGCCGCAGGCGGCACTGGAAATAATCCTACCGTTCCCGTGTTTGGTGTTGGGGATGCTGGTCCATTTCGTTTAATTTCTGGGCTTAATGCACCTTTAATGGGCACCACTATTGCTTTGGCATTGTTAGGGTTGGTAGTTTCCTTCAGGAAAATTTTCCACCTGAGACCGTACGCACTATTCTGGATTATGTGGGGTGCTACAGGGTTTTTATTGTTTAGTTTTTCAAATCGTGCTGCCGCTCATTACACAGAATCGTACGCACCAGCTTTAGCAGTTTTAGCTGCCGCCGGAGGAGCTTGGTTGCTCACGACCGGATCTCGCGCTAGTCAGCTGGTGCGAATATTTTTAATTGGGGCTATAGCTTTTTATTCCCAATTTGTTTTTGATTCGTTTCTTCCACTCGCAACTCCAACCCTCATCGTGGCTATTCTGGCGTTAGTTAGCTCACTGTGTGCTTCAGCATTTATTCTGATCAATTCAGGAAAAAGCCTTACCCGTTTACTAATAGCTCTTGCTACATTTTGCCTTATTGCAATTCCTGCGATTCCAAGTTGGTGGATTGCCTTTGAAGCACCAAGGGGTCACGTTATTGCACCTCCTAATCCTCTTATTCAGGCTAAGACTGATGGCAGATTCTCCCTTTACCCTTCATCGGATGCAGAAAAGTTAATATCTTTCGCCGCAGAACACTCTGACACTCCGTATGTTGTTGGTGTTGATGGATTCAATAGGGCAGGTGAGTTCTATTCAATCTATGGAGAGCCTGCGTTACCAATATGGGGTGAATACACTAGAGAGGCACTTTTCAGCCCAGTTGACCTTACCAAACTAGTTAATGAAGGAAAGGTAAGATTCTTCTTGATTGATAGTAGACGCAATTCACAATTACTTGGTGAGGTTGGTAGCTGGATTCGTAACAACTGTTCTGATGTTACGCGCTTAGCTGCGGATAAGAGAGGCAGGAATTCACTTTTTGATTGTGAAGGTGCTACACTCAATCAAGACTCTGCGGGTTAAATAACTGTTTTGTTTTGCTCATCCTGATACTGCAAGAACCTTACGAAACAGACTCGATAAATTGGATTCTAAGTTTATTTCACTGAGGTAATAATGCCCAAACTCGAAGGTAAGGTAATTGTGGTAACCGGCGCAAGTCGAGGTATCGGTAAGGCCATTGCTAAAGGCTTAGCAAAAGAAGGAGCCTCCTTGGCAGTCCTTGGAAGAACGTCTAGTACAGATGGAAATTCGGAGTTGTCTATAGAGAGAACAGTCCAAGATATCAAAGATTTAGGAGGCATTGCTAAAGAGTACTTTTGTGATGTAACAGATCAATCCAGTGTGAATAGTGCTTTTCTTAACTTACGTGAGGATTTCGGTCCAGTTGACGTTCTTGTTAATAATGCCGGGGTTTTGGCTCGTGTCGGGTTACTTGAAACTTCTGCTTCATTGTGGGATTCAATCATTCGAACTAATTTAGATGGTGTTTATTTTTGCACTATGGCTGTGTTACCTGAAATGTGTGATCGACGTGCCGGGGCGATTATCAATATATCAAGTAGCCGTGGCTATTCAGATGACCCTCAAAGCACTGCCTATGCAGTCTCTAAAGCGGGACTGGATCGATTGACGATCAAGCTTGCTAAAGAAGTGTTTGATTTTGGGATTTCTGTGAACTCACTTCAACCAGGGCTGACAATGACAGAACTCATGGCCGAACGAAATCCGGATCTATTGGCAATGGATCCAAAATGGACCGAAGATAAAAACATCATCCCCGCATGCGCGTGGCTTGCATCTCAGGCAGAGAATACTCTTTCTGGGCAAGTACTAGATGAACGCGAATTCGGAATCAGTTGGCCTAGTTGATAACCCGCGCCCAGCTAATTATTTTTTCTTCTTTGCCGACATCCCTCCTGAAACCATTTCCATAGGAACATCCTGAGGGCTTAAATTGCCTGGGTTTTTAAATGCAAATTCCGCGTTTCTTCCCCCGAAATGTTTTGTGACTATGAAACGGCGCCATTGAACAACCTCAGAATCGGTTATAGATAATGCTTCGGGTGAGTTATAGCTTTGGTTATTCATCACCGAGTTATCTTGATTAGAGAAGTTATATTCAATGATGTAGCGGTGGTATACGTAGTATAGAAATGTTTGCCACCAGCGCTGAATTCTGTTCTTTGGGTACGTGCAATGGTAATAGAAAAGGCGTGTCTTTTTTTCTTCCACAGCCACGCACATCCGAGTGTATAAGTCATAAGCAAACTCAGTCCTGAACATGCCTGGAAGGTGATGACCCCCACACCATTGAATATTTTTGGGTGCTGGCACATTGCCTTGCGCTCCACTGACGTTCCATTTGAGAGCCCAAGTCCAAAGGCGCCTCCATCTGCTTTTCGGCCATTTAATACCTATATTAGGATAATAGTCAGATTTCGGGTTTCTCCCGCCGTTACCATTCTCCATGGATGAATTTTCATAAAGTCCACCAAACCCATTCCCCACAAAGACTGGGTGTTCTCCTCTTGCTCCACGTGCGTAGAATTCACCACGTAAAACAACCATTGAATCGCGGTGCAAGTAGTTAACATGAGCATCCATAGAATTTTCTAATGCTACTTCCCAATTACAATCCCAATATCCGTCATTATCTCCGTTACCGAAGAGCAATAACGATTTATCGTCGAAGAATTCCTCTGGAACATCCTCTTCAATCGGAGCAGGCGATTCCTCGCCAACCCAAACAAAAACCATACCGCGTAGAGTTTTTGTGGGGTAATGCCTAGCCTGGGTTCCAGCCGTGCCACAAATTGCGGCATTTGGGCCTTCTGATAAAACAGCAACATTTTCCCCGGTACCGTCAAAGGTCCAACCGTGATATGGGCAGCTGACATAACCTGGCCAATGCATATGCCCCTCTGAAAGTCTGGCACCTCGATGTGGGCATATGTCAGCGAGTGCAACTACCTCTTTATCTTTGTTACGAAAAACAACTAGATCGTCGCCTAACAGAGAAATTTTGATAGGTTTGCGTTTAGGTACTTTATTGTTTTGTATCAAGGGATACCAATAATTTCTTAACCCAAGCGTCGGGATCAAGTGGCGAATATCACCCGAAAGTGATGGTATTTTGGGTGAGTTCGTCTTTTGTTCTTTTTTCTCAACGATGTCTACCATTTTTTTATCCCTCAATGCTGATTCTTTACACCATAATCCTAATTGAAACATGCGCAACGGTCTACTTGGGCAGTGCGTATATTCCTTGAATTTGGGCTAATGGTGTCTATTCGGCAAATTCTTATGAAATTCTTAGAGAATCTTCAAAGATTTCACAATAAACTTAAGTAACTTGTTACTGCATCAAATTTGACAGCTTTCTTTTAGGAGATCAGAAAATGAACCATATAGGACAAAGTTTACTCACAGTGAAGGTTTGGTTTCGCCTTGCTGTCTTGGTTGCAGTAGTAGCAGCTATTTCTATGATGATACCTCTTGCAAGTGCTGACTCTCACGATGACTCACCAGTATCCGAAGTTGGAAGCACAGTTCATGAAACTAATGCAAAAGTATCAGGGCAGGGTGGCAAGAAAGGTCAACGCATGAATCCTGATCAAATCAGGGATCGGATTGCTGCTGCGGTGGAGTCTGGTGATTTAACTCAGGCTGAAGCAGACGAAAAGCTTGCGAAGCTTGAGGAACGCATTGCGAATGGCAAGGGTGGCAAGAAAGGTCAACGCATGAATCCTGATCAAATCAGGGATCGGATTGC
>CAYMJY010000017.1:15690-24212 GCA_964391355.1 uncultured Dehalococcoidia bacterium
AGGGTGGCAAGAAAGGTCAACGCATGAATCCTGATCAAATCAGGGATCGGATTGCTGTGCTACAAGAACGTATAGCATCTTTGCTTGCATCACTTGCTCTTGAGGAAAGCACAAATGGATCTAATGCTTAGTAATGATATATGCAGAAAATGCCATGTGCTTGGTAACCAATAATGCCTAACCACATTTTAGTAGTGGACGATGATTCATCGATTTGTGAGGCTCTCGAGCGCGGACTCCGCCTTGAGGGCTTCGCAGTTCGTACTGCCACAAATGGTGAGATTGCCATTGTAGAAATAGAACAATCTCAGCCTGCACTTTTGATCTTGGATATCAACATGCCCCAAGTTGATGGAATTCAAGTAATCAAATACATACGGAGCAAATCTATTGATTTACCAATTTGTGTCTTATCAGCTAGAGACGAAATACAAGACAGAGTTTCAGGGTTAGAGGCGGGTGCAGATGATTATTTAATCAAACCTTTTGCCTTTCAAGAGTTATTAGCTAGAGTAAGGGCCTTGTTGCGTCGTCGAGGAGTAGAATCTTCAAAATCCCTGATATTGGGGGACTTAAAAGTTGATCCGCTGACCAGAGAGGTAATCTATTTTGAAAACCAGATAACCCTAACGAGGAAAGAATTCGACTTGCTTTATACGCTTGCTAGTAACCCAGGCGCAGTTTTTTCAAGAGAACAGTTGTTAGACAAGGTTTGGGGGTACGATTTCGAGGTTCAAACAAATGTGGTAGATGTTTTTGTTGGATACCTTAGAAAAAAAATGGAAGACAGAGGTGATCCGCGCTTGATTGATACAGTTCGCGGTGTAGGATTTGTTTTGAAACGATGAGTTTAAGAGCAAGGATAGCTTTATTACTATCGGGTCTTACGGCCTTGATTGTTGTCGTTTCCGGGATCACGATTCATCAACTGACGGAAGCAGATATCCGTAAGTCCATTGATGAGAAGCTAACGGTTCAAATAGCAAAAGTTTCAGAAGTCCCAGTGTTAGCCAGAGTAATTCAAACCCAACGAATTTTCAGCAACACGAATCGTCAAACTCCAAATGATCCTGGTCAGGTCGAAAGACTACTTGATATAGAAATCCCAACCTTAATCCAATCCCAAGATGACGTGATTTTAGCGACAGAGGGTTACCCTGATTTCTCCGGTTTAAAGATTCCTCAAGGTTTCAGTGATATTGAGGCTGATGGATCAAAATGGCGTGTCCTAACTGAGACAAGAGAAGTTATAGATTTTTCTGCTATTCGTAACATTCAAGCTGCCATTAGTTCCGGGAGGATTTCTTACGAACGAGGCATGCGGCAATTATCAAATAGTGACAAAATCAATTACGAAATTATTATCCAAACTGCTGTAAAAAGAACCTCGTTAGACACAACTTTACAGGGCTTGAGACAACGGCTATTCATGGTGGGTATTTTAGCTGTGATTGTTTCAGCATTTGCAGGATGGTTATTAGGAACTTCTCTCTTAAAGCCTTTGGCACGCCTAGGACGACACGCTCAAGTAGTTACAAACTCAGCGGATCTTTCGAATAGAGTAGAAGGAGCACACGGACCTCCTGAAGTAAAGGCACTTGCATTAGAAATCAATGAAATGCTATCAAGGTTAGAGGCAAGTGCCCGTACAACAGACGAGGCCCTTAGATCTTCAAGGGCATTCACTTCTAATGTCGCACATGAACTGAGGACCCCGCTAACAAGTATGAGAACAAATCTAGACTTGTTGAATATCCATGCTGATATGGATACAGATGAGCGTAAAAAGGTGTTGGGCAGCATGGTTTTAGAACATGAACGATTGTTGTCTACTTTGGAATCATTACGGCTATTGGCGAGAGGAGATTTACCTGAGGCTGGAATTTTTGAAGAGATAGATTTTGCCCAGCTTATTGGTACGATCATTTCTGAGCAGCAGAAATTCGACTCGGCAAGCGTCATTAGCCTTAATCTGCCAGTCGAACTTCCCCTACTATTGGCGTGGCGCCAGGGCATGACACTCTTATTCAGGAATATCATTGAAAATGCGCAAGTTCATTCAAAAGTGCTTAATCAAAAGGGCACTCAAATTGATATAGACGTCGAAGTTATCGATAACAATTTAAAAGTAATCATTGATGATAACGGACCTGGAATTCCTGAAAAAGAGAGAATCGATGTAATCGAAAGGTTCGTACGAGGAAGCAATGCTGCAGCACCAGGTTCTGGATTGGGGCTTGCACTCGTAAAACAACAATCTGAAATCCATGGGGGCACTGTAGAACTACTGGAAAGCCCAAGTGGAGGTACCAGAGTGTTGATCACTTTGCCGGTCGTAATAGTTTGATTGGTGAACTCAACGGAGGAAATTGATGATTAGCCTAAAGAGAAATGCACGAGGTGAACTTGTTGAAGCAATTGGGCATAGATCAAGAAACATTTACAACCCCCAGCAAGATGAAAAATTCAGGCTTAGCAGAGGTAAATTCAGCGATTTCTTGCAATGCCGTAGATGTTTTTATCTGGATAGGGTTTGTGGTTTAATCGAACCGGGTCTTCCTGGTTGGTCGTTGAATCAAGCTACTGACGATTTACTGAAAAAAGAGTTTGACCAAAACCGAATTACAAAAACTCCGCATAGGTTGTTTGCCAAATTCGGGTTAAATAATGTTGTACCCTACCAACATCCAGATATGGATAAATGGCGTGATGCATTACACCACGGCCTGGAGTTTGACTATCCCGATTCGAATTTAACTTTAACTGGCGGGATCGATGACCTTTGGTTTGATCAAAACACAGATGAAGTGATAGTTATCGATTATAAATCTCAGGCCAATAGTAACCCTGTTGAGACTGAGTCATATCTAGCAGCAGTGCATCACCAAGGGTATAAAATTCAACTGGACTTTTATGCCTACCTGCTCCATAACATGGGCTATAAAGTTGCTCCATATGGCTATTTTTACGTTTGCAATGCTGATAAATCAGCTTCAGCATTTAACGGGCAACTGTTATTTGAAGAAACTTTAGTTCCTTATAAATTGAATTTTGAGTGGGTGGATTCACAAATTGTTGCACTTTTGAAGCTTCTCAAATCTGAAGAGATGCCAGATTCAAACCCTTCATGTGAAAATTGTGCCTACGCACGTCAGCGAAATCGCTTAGAGTAATTAGGTTTTATTGGGGTTTAGAGTTTTTTAGAGCAACTCTTGCGTAAGCCACTAAGATTAAGACGCCAACGGCATTAACGGTAAGTGCTCCACTCACGTTTAAGACTCCAATGAGCAAACCCATTTCGAGCTGGCCGATCGGGAGTGTTCCAATCGCCAATACCCAAGCGCCCATTGCCCGCCCTCTCATATGCTTTGGTACAGAACTTTGTATTAAGGTTTGGCTCATTACATCGCAAGTGACCGCTGCCGATTCTATGCAAAGAATTGCTAAGAGCACTAATAAGAATATTTGTGAATGGGCAAGCCCTAGAATAAAAATGCCCATTAATGCAATCGCTATTAAGTAGATCTTTGCCCTATCTAATACATCACCACGTGACAACAAAATCACCAGTGCTAAAGTTCCCCCAAGAGATCCTGCAGCATGTATTAACCCTAGAGCTTCAGGACCCAGATTAAGGACATCTCGAGTAATGATAGGTAAGGCAGTAGCGAAGGAAAAGCCTAGAATTTCCAAAGCCGCAGTAGTAGCAAGGAGGGTTTTCAACGTACGGTTTTTACGAACTTCTCGATAGAAAACCCTGAGCCCAAGTTCATTATCAGGTGTACTAACTTGAATAACCTGGGCTCTTAGGCTGATCAAGACCAAAAATGCGGTTAGAGATAAAACCGATAAAGAAAAGTATGCTGCTTCAAGACTACCCCTTTCCATTATTGAGCCTATGAACAAAAATCCCACGAAAGTTCCAGCCCTATTGCTTATATGCACCAAGCTAAGAGCGCTAACCTCTGACTCATCCTTAACCATTTCATATGCGAGTGTTAACCGTGCGATTTCTTGCAAGCACCGCACGCTACCAGTTGCAAAGCCGAGTGCGAGTAAATGCCAAAGTGATAATGTCCCGGTTATTGCTAAAAGGCCTAAAGTTAAAAATATGGCTGCATGAATAGATTCAATGATCTTTAATAGTTTCCCTCTGTCAAAACGATCGGCAAAGGACCCCAAGGGTAGACCAAAGAGAAGACTCGGAATTTCACAAAGTGCTAAAGCGATACCTACCCAGAGTGGGGAATTTGTAATTTCTAGTACGACCCAAGCAATTGCGATTTCTTGCCCAGACAGAGCAATCGAGCTAATAGACTGACCTGCTAGTACGACCCTAAAGTCACGTATTTGAAGGGCAGGGTTTCTAAAGATTTTCGGCAACTCTTATGACCGAACTTTCCCGTACTTTTGAAAAATCTCTTTTAGTGCCTTTCCTACTAGTTCCTCTTCTCCTTCTTGGATATTTACTGGAACTACTGCGATTTCATTGGTTTTCTCATTACCTTGGAGCCAGATAGACGGTTTGCCTTCTCGCAGTTCATTTAAAAGTTCGTTTACAGAGGGTCCGTCCCAAGAAGAGTCAAATGAGAAAACTGCCACCGGACCCTGCCTGTCCGGTGCTACAATTACCTGACTATCCACGCCGATAAAATCACCAGATGCCTTCACTATAGATTTGGATTTTTCTCTCCATTTCTGCCAAACAATATCGTGATCAGTGTCTACAAAAATATCAAGTGCAGTTAATAAACCAATTATTTCTTCCTTAGTGACTTTCATTGGTCGACCGATATTAGCTTTGGGTTCATCGAACGAAA
Source organism: uncultured Dehalococcoidia bacterium (assembly GCA_964391355.1). GTDB lineage: Bacteria > Chloroflexota > Dehalococcoidia > Lucifugimonadales > Australimonadaceae. Next base: position 20,511 of record CAYMJY010000017.1, read on the forward strand.
GCATGTTGGCCATTGCAGCATCAATCAAGTGCTTTTTCCCAGCGAGTATGCCTGTTCCTTGGGGTCCCAGTATGCCCTTACCACCACTGAATGCAACCATATCAGCACCTTGGGATATTATTTGAGACAAATTATCTACTGGAGGCAGCTCGGCAGCGGCGTCTACAATTACTGGGACGCCTTTGGAATGAGCTATTTCTACCAACTCTTCAAACTGTAAACCATGGAACCTTAAATGCCAGATAAATGCTATTGCTACGGTCTTATTTGTTATAGATGCAATTAGCTGATCAACTGTTGCTCCATGTTGACGAGAACCTATACCTACTAATTTTGCTCCCGCGAATTTATAACTAGTGTCATAGTGGTTTTCATGAGATTTTTGGATGACAATATTTCGATTCAAACCTCGAGTATTAGGTAATTTACCTATCAAATCAGGGTCACCTCTCGTGATGCATGCGGCTGCCTGAAGTAACTGGGCAGAGCTGCACCCTGCAGTGACCATTCCAGCTTCTGCAGTTGTGTGCTTTGCGATAATCTCGCCTGCTTTCTTATTTAGCTCGACCATATCCACGAAAACACCTGAGGCATCTGCCATGGATTGAAGAACAGCAGCAGGCATGATGCTTCCTCCAAGTCGAGTAACCCAACTTTGGCCATTGATGATTGGTTTTAACTCCATCTGGCTAAATAAAGAAGGCATGCTTTTCTGGTCTGAATTTTGATTGGACATAGTACTTAGGGTTTCAATTTAGACTCAAGCCAGTCTTCGCCAGAACTCTTGTCTGTAAAACCTTTCCCTGATTTTGTATAAATACTAGATTCTCCTTTAATCAGATTAGATAAAGCTTTTGCATCTTCTACCTCACTATTTGAACAAGAGAACCTAGTAATGGAGCTAATCATTTTACAATGAATTTGGGGCGAGAAAAGCGCAACTGTCTTTTGGGCAGATCCGAGGGCCTCGGGATCTTCTCGTAGGAGATCAGCATATTCTTCTTGCGGGTAGTCCGTTTTAGCGTTTAGGCGATTGAAAGGTTCGTTAAATAGAAATGGAGTTTCTGTCATCACGACCTTGAATTTGGGGCGTAGCGCCGCAACTATTAATGGTAATTCTCCAATTCCTGCAACACCTACATTAGAAGTGTCAACTTCATTCATCGAAAATAGGGCGTCAGCTGCTCGTAAACAATCGGCACTAATGCCTCTAAATGGGTACTTCATGGGATTATTAATATTGTCTGTTAATAAACCTGGGAAATTAGATTTGTATTTTGAGTCAGAAAGCCGTTGTCCTCGCACACAAACAGCAAGAACAACATGAGATTTCCTTCTATTTAATGGCGGAACTCCAGTCACACTTTGATATGAGGGTGTCATAAAAATTGCAGGAAAGGGCCCTTTGCCTGATGGAACGGAATAGTATGCAAATATATTAAAACCACCAACTGATTCGATTGAAAGCCCATATACAGTGGAGCTTTCGTTAGAGTGCAGTGAAATTTTCTGGATCCCTATCTTTGAATTTGATAATTCACGTACCTCAGAATCAACTTCTTTCCAGTACTTATCTGCATTTGAACTATTGAATGTCATACAACTGGCTCCGGGTTCAAACGTTCCGCTAAGAACGCATTTGTTATTTCAGCTTGTCCTACAAATTGACCTGCGTCGTGTGCGCAATCTTCGTAGGTGTACAAAAACTTTTCACCGCTACTAATTTCATCAAACAGTGCAAATCCGGTTTCTGGGGGACATACATCGTCTTTCAGCCCTAGATTAACAATAATTGGAGATTTAATCTGTTTTGCAAAATTCTGAATATCAAAATAATTTAAACAATTACGTATAGCATTTTCTTCATGTGGGTAATTGTATAAATAGTCATTTATTTCTTGATATGGGTAGGAATCGGTTAACGAAGCAGCATCCATCATGGAACACAAATAAGGACAACCAGCCGCCGCCGCCGCTACCTTTTCACTCCTTAAAGCAGCAGTGAGTAAAGTTAAAGCACCTCCCTGACTATCCCCTCTTACCCCAAGTCTTTTTGAATCAACCTCTGGGATCTCATTAAGCAGATCGAAAGCCCTGATTGCGTCCATATAGAAACCCAGATAGCCATAAGAATCCTTAGAAGTAATGTTGTGTGTAAGAAGACCTGGATAGCCGGGATTGAAAATTTGATTGCTGCGTAATTTACCTCTAGGAGCAGCGCCAATCACTGCATACCCCGCTCTTGCTAATGACTTTGGTAGTGTGGGTTCTGATACATAACCAGGGAGATGGAGAAGCCCAGGAAAGGGCCCAGTTCCTTTTGGTTTGCAGTACCAGGCAGCGATTTTGATGTCGTCATAACTTGTATAACGGATATCATATACATCTACCTCTGGGGTTGACCGCATCTCTATGAAAGTCAATTCTGTTTCGAGTGGCGTTTTCTCAGCTTGTTCTAAAATCCCGCCCCAAAAATCATCAAAGTCATCTGGTCGTTCAACTGAGCTTACCCAATTTTCTGGTTGATAATTGACCATTAGAGCTCCTTTGTTATGAAGTTTATCTTGTTGATCAGTCTTAGACATAGATTTGCAAATGTGCTAAAACTGGTTACTTGAAACTTTATCAGGAGGCAATGATGCCTACAAAATCTATCAATAGCTATCAGCATTTCTATCAGGATGTTGGGGAGGGGCCTGTTTTGGTAATGCTACACGGCGCAGGTTCTAGCAGTGTGAGTTTGCAACATCATTTTGATGAACTTGCCAAGAATTTCCGTATAGTTGCTCCTGATTTCAGGGCCATGGGTAGAAGCGAGCACCTTAGTGAAATTCCCCCAAGTTCGTGGGTTGATGACCTTGATGAATTGTTAAACCAACTATCAATTAAAAATGCTTTTTTTTATGGAGTTAGTCTGGGTTCGAGAGTGGCTTTGAAGTTTACAATTAACTTTCCAGATAGAGTTAATGCACTCGTTTTAGATGCTCCTATTATCGCTCAAGATGCGTCAGGGAATAACGCTACTGCTCAGGTTTTTAATGTTGATTCTTATTCTGAAGAACGCAAAACAGAAATGCAGCGTTTGCATGGTGACAATTGGGAAAATGTAGCAAGGAATTACCTAAATATAAGAAATAACCCTGATTTACAGGAATATTACAACTTACGTGAAAGCTTCTCTTCGGTTACATGTCCAGTACTCATCACAAGAGGGGATCGAGATGATAATAACCATAAGCTAATCTACACTTACGAACTTTTAAAAGGATTCGAAGATGCTAGATTGGCTATATTCCCAGAAGTAGGATTTAGTGCTGCTTCTGGGAAGCCAGAGGAATTCAGGGATTTACTCACAGGGTTCCTGAAAAAATATCAACAGTAATTTATTAATGCTCTAATTGTTATGGCTGTACTTTACGTATAGTTGACTACAAGAGAGAATAACGTCGGGGCGGATAGCTCAGCCGGTTAGAGCGCTATCTTCACACGGTAGAGGTCGCAGGTTCGAGTCCTGCTTCGCCCACCAGATGCCATTGCCGAGGTGGCGGAATCGGTAGACGCGCTACGTTCAGGGCGTAGTGTCCTTACGGATGTGCGAGTTCGAGTCTCGCCCTCGGCACCATGTGCGCTTGTAGCTCAGTTGGATAGAGCGCATCCCTGCGGAGGATGAGGTCGTGGGTTCGAGTCCCACCAAGCGCGCCA
>CAYMJY010000018.1:0-21191 GCA_964391355.1 uncultured Dehalococcoidia bacterium
CCTCAGTCACCTCAGCAACAGGTTGATCTGCCTCAGCTGCTTCAGCAACAGCGACCTCCAGAGTGTCTGCTCTTCTGATCAATTCAACCACGCGCCATCTTTTAGTTTTACTTAGAGGGCGTGTCTCAATTATTTTGACTACGTCCCCAATACGGTATTCATTAGCTTCATCGTGGACGACAAGTTTAGAAATTCTCTTCAGCACTTTCCCGTAAAGACGGTGCCTTACGCGGCGATCGACAGCTATTGTGATAGTTTTATCCATCTTGTCTGAAACAACTCGTCCAGAACGAGTTTTTCTTCGATTCGTATTAGTCATTGTCATTACTAGCGCCACTCCCAATTTGGTTCAAAATCACGCGTTCCCGAGCTATAGTCTTCACCTGAGCCAACTTTCTCCTAATCTTTCGAAGCTCGTTCGGGTTAGATAATTGACGCGTAGCGGCTTGGAATCGCAAGTTAAGTAGCTCGCGCTCAGTACTGTTCTCTTCTTCAGCTAATTGCTGATCTGATAGTGATCTGATTGTAGATACTTGTTGTTTTGACATAACTATCCTAACTAGCCGCTACTTCATCTAAGCGCTTCACTGTACGAGTGCGCAAGGGCAGCTTCTGGCCAGCCTTTCGCAAAGCTTCTTGGGCCGTTTCAGCGGCAACCCCTCCGACTTCAAACATAATACGGCCAGGCTTAACAACAGCTACCCATTGGTCTACTGGTCCTTTTCCACCACCCTGACGAGTCTCCAAAGGTTTTTTAGTAATGGGTTTTGATGGAAAAATACGTATCCAAACCTTCCCACCTCGCCGTAAATGTCTAACTATGGCTCTCCTTGCAGATTCAATCTGACGTGAAGTGACCCAAGCGACAGAAGTGCTCTTAAGGCCAAATTCGCCGAAAGCAACAGAATTGCCTCTTTGAGCAAGTCCACGCATACGCCCTCTGTGCGTTTTCCGAAATTTAGTTCTTTTCGGTTGTAGCATCACTTTCCTCGTCTGAAGATTGGTAAACAATTTTATCCGAAAATTCTTGGGCAGTACTTTCGGGTTCAGCTTCTTTAGCTTCCATTAATTCCGTAACCTGATTTACAGTTCCTGCGTCATCTCCAGGTTCAATAGGTACATCTTCGATATCGCTAACGGGAACTACTTTTTGTTGTGGAACGCGTTCGCCTTTAAATATCCAAACTTTGACACCAACCAAACCCATCGTTGTATGGGCTTCTGCAAGACCATAATCTATTTCCGCACGCAGCGTGTGTAAGGGGACTCTTCCTTCCATTGCTTTCTCTTGTCGAGCAATTTCCGCCCCGCCTAATCGACCAGAAATAACTACTTTTACGCCTTTCGCTCCTGCTTGCATTGTCCTTTGAGTTGTTTGGCGTATAGCACGTCGATATGCGACACGCCGCTCCAACTGATCAGCAATATTGCGAGCCACTAAAACTGCGTCAAGCTCAGGTTGTCTAATTTCAAGGACATTTAGTTTAACGCGTTTAGTACCGGCTGCTACTTCAAGTGCTTTGCGTAAATCCTCAACACGTTGTCCTCCACGACCGATGACAATACCCGGTCTGGCGGTATGGACATTTACAGCCAAATCTTGAGTGCTTCTTTCGATATCTACACGAGAAATACCAGCATCGCTGTACTGAGTCTCAATTACCTTACGGATTGAAGCATCTGCTAATACTTGAGCAGCGTAACTTGAGCCCTTAGCAGCAAACCATTTAGCTTGCCAATCCCTCACTGGCTCTTGATGCCCTGGTACGCTAATACCGAGGCGGAATCCTATTGGGTGTGTTTTATGTCCCAATTTATGCCTCCTCGTCCACTTCAATAATTACTAGGCTTGAAGGCCGCCTAATGCGACCAACACGCCCACGTGCTTTGGCTTTCCATCGACGCAGGACTGGGCCCTGATCCGCAGAAGCTCTCGTTACGCGAAGTTTGCTCATGTTGAGTTGTGCGTTGTTCTCTGCATTTGAAGCAGCTGATTTGAGCACTTTAGCAACGTATTCCGCCGCAGGGCCAGGCCGAAGACTCAAGATATCCAACGCTTCTTGTACTTTCTTGCCTCTTACTATATCTACTGCTGGTTGCAAGCGCTTACGCGACATGCCCACACCTTTTAATTTTGCTTTAATGGCCATATTAATTTCCACGCACCGATGATGATCGTTCGTTCCTGCTACCTGCATGTCCACGGAACGTTCGAGTAGGCGCAAATTCGCCCAACTTGTGACCTACCATATTTTCAGTAATGTAAATCGGTATATGCCTTCGTCCATCATGGACAGCAATAGTCAACCCGACCATGTTAGGCAAGATAGTTGAAGGTCGTGACCAAGTTTTTATCACTACTTTCGAATCAGTCTCCTGAGCACGCGCTACTTTTTTGGCGAGCTTAGGGTGAATAAAAGGGCCTTTTTTAATCGAACGAGACATTATGAATTAACGCTGCCTCCTATCTCTTTCAATGAATACGTCTGTATGGCTGCGCCGACGAGTTTTAGGTCCAAGAGCAGGCTTGCCCCATGGAGTTTTGGGATGTTTCATACCGATTGGTGAACGGCCTTCACCTCCACCGTGTGGGTGATCGTTGGGGTTCATAGCAGATCCACGAACCGAAGGCCTTCGCCCGAGGTGTCGACTCCTACCTGCCTTACCCAATGATTGGTTTTTATGTTCGGGATTGCCAACGGTCCCAATTGTTGCCATGCACGTACCTAGGACTCTTCGTACTTCTCCTGAAGGCATCCTGAGCATCACGTAGTTCTCTTCTTTAGCAAGAAGCTGAGCAGAGGAGCCTGCTCCACGAACCATTTTGCCTCCGCGTCCTGGATTAATTTCAATGTTATGAATTGTGGTACCAGTAGGCATAGACAGTAGCGGTAGTGCATTACCAGATCTAATATCAGAATCAGGTCCAGAAACCCATTGATCGCCTATCTTAGTTCCCACTGGAGCTAAATGGTAACGGCGAGCCCCATCGGCATAAAGAACTAAAGCAATTCTAGAAGAACGGTTAGGGTCATACTCAATCGACTCAACCTTACAAGGAACACCAAACTTGTCACGTTTAAAGTCTATATCCCGTAACAAACGTTTAGCTCCACCACCTCTATGCCGGACCGTCATTTTACCTCGAGAATTACGACCACCCTGATTACTCTTACCCTTAGTTAGAGACTTATGAGGGCTTTTCCGAGTTAACTCGGAAAAATCGGGGCGCACGGCACCTCGGTTTCCAGGACTAGTCGGTTTAAGTCGCTTCAGCGGCATTCTAGGCTCCCTCGAATATTTGAATGGTTTCACCGGGTTTCAAAGTCACTACTGCTTTTTTTACAGCACCAACCTTCGAACGGCGTCCACTACCCCCAAAACGTCGAGTTTCAGGTTTGATTTTAATTGTATTAACGCTAGCTACGTTCACTTCGAAATATCGTTCTACCGCCTCACGAACTTGGGATTTCGTAGCATTAGGGTGTATTTCAAACACATACTTACGGGAATCTTGCAATAAAGTCGATTTTTCAGTTACGACTGGCTTTCGAAGTACCTTAAACACATTCATTAGATGGCCGCACCTCGTCTACGAACTTCTCGCCCGGCCCACAGTTCCTCAGTTCTTTTTGCAGCGTCTTCTGTCATGATAATTACATCGTATCGAGCTAAATCCAGAACATTTAACAAATCGACAGCTAGTGTCTTGGTTTTAGGTATATTACGCACTGCATCTACAACTTGGGAGTCAATTTGGCGTAAGACTATGAGAGCAGAGGACCTCACATTAAGGGACTCCAAAACTTGAATCATAGTTTTAGTTTTTGCATTGTCTAACTTAATGGAATCAACAAGTACTAGTCTTTCTTGATTAGCTTTACTCGACAAGGCGCAGCGAATAGCTTGGCGGCGCATCTTTATAGGTAGTTTCTTCCGATATGAACGAGGATGTGGCCCGAACACGGCACCTCCACCTCGCCATTGTGCAGCACGAATTGTCCCTGCTCTAGCCCTACCTGTGTGCTTTTGTGCGAAAGGCTTTCTTCCACCACCGGACACTTGCCCGCGCGTCAAAGTGCTGTGAGTACCTTGTCGTTGGTTAGCTTGGTAATAAACAATAGCCTGATGGATCAAGTCATGGTTTGGTGTAACACCGTAGACATCATCACTAATTGTGGCCTGCTTAAGTATTTTGCCTGAAATATCTTTTAGAGGAAATTTCATTACTTTTCCTCCTCTTTGACAATTGCCTCATCAGCCTCAGGAGATGGAGCTTCATCAGCCTCAGGAGCTGGTGCTTCATCCGCCGGTGCTTCATCAGCCTCAGGAGCTGGAGTTTCATCAGCCTCAGGAGATGGAGCTTCATCAGCCTCAGGAGCTGGTGCTTCATCAGCCTCAGGAGATGGAGTTTCATTCGCCGGTGCTTCATCAGCCTCAGGAGCTGGAGTTTCCATCTGTGTACTGGCTTCAGCACGAGGAGGTAACTTGGATTCGTCAAGCTCAGAATGGCGGACTACCAAAAAACCATTAGTGGAGCCAGGTATAGCACCTCGGATTAATATGAGATTCTGATCTACATCCACTCGCTCAACCCTTAGTTTTCTTACAGTTACTTGCTTGCCACCCATCCTGCCTGGCATTGCTTTGCCTTTAAAAACACGTCCTGGCGAGGTGCCGCCACCGATGGAACCAGGAGACCTTTGCCTATCACCTTGCCCATGAGTCTTAGGGCCACCCGCGTAACCGTGTCTTCTCACTACTCCCTGAAAGCCACGGCCCTTGGATGTAGAAGTGACATCTACGTACTCCCCTGGCCTAAACTCATCTACAGTGAGTTTCTCACCCACCACATGTTTTGAAAAATCTGTGGAGGGGAATTCCCTCAAATGTTTAAGGTTCCCATTCGCTTTAAGGTGTCCCTTTTGGGGTTTTGTCAGTTGCTTAGCATGTCCATATCCAATCTGAACAGCATCATAACCATCAGAACTGGTTGTTTTTAACTGAGTCACTACACAAGGTCCGATTTCAACAACGGTTACAGGCACCACTTCTGCATCAGCAGCAAAGTAATGAGTCATACCAATTTTTTTGCCTAGTAACCCAGTAATCATGTCTTTACAACTTTATTGCGATGTCCACGCCAGCCGGCATTTGTAGCCGAGTGAGGGCATCTATTGTTTTAGAATTTGGTTCAACAATATCCATTAGACGTTTGTGAATTCTCAATTCAAAGTGCTCACGAGAATTCTTATCCACATGAGGTGATCGAATGACGCACCAGCGGCGAATACGAGTAGGCATTGGAACTGGGCCGACTACAGCGACTCCGGTTCTTTCAGCAGCCTCTACAATCTGAGCTGTAGATTGATCTAATAATCGATGGTCAAAGGCCTTAAGGGTTATACGGAGGTTTTGTCGCTGTGCTCCTGCCCCACGGCTCCTAGTAGTTGTTGCTTGCTCGACCATTAATTATTCTCCTATACCCCTAAGCACTACGCGCGACCGGTTCAGTAGTTGAAGAAGGGGCTTCGTGGTACCTACTGAATTGCATACTATGGGTAGCCCTACCCTGAGTTGCCGATCGCAAGTCAGTGGCATAGCCGAACATAGAAATTAAAGGTACTTCCGCGTCCACCACTTGGGTCTCACCCTCACCCTCCATCGTGCGAATCCTGCCTCGACGGCTGCTGAGATCTGCTAGAACATCCCCAAGGTACTGCCCAGGTGTAATAACCTGAAGTTCCATCAGTGGTTCCAGCAAAATTGAACCTGCTTTACGCAATGCCTCTTTAACAGCCATTGACCCGGCGATACGGAAAGCCATTTCAGAAGAATCTACAGGATGAAAAGACCCATCGACTAAAGAGACCTTTACGTCCAAAACCTGATAACCGCCAATAACACCAGACGCTAAGGCTTCTTCGGCACCCTTACGCACTGCAGGAATATACTCTCGCGGGATAGCGCCTCCACGTATTTTGTCATCAAATACAAAGCCTGAACCTTCTTCACCAGGTTCCATGTCTATTTCGCAATGCCCATATTGACCATGCCCGCCTGATTGGCGAACAAAGCGACCCTCGGAGTGAGCGGGCTTGGTGATAGCCTCTCGGTAAGCAACTTGAGGTCTGCCAACAGCAGCTTCAACTGAAAATTCACGCCTCATCCTGTCTACCAGAATCTCGAGATGCAATTCGCCCATACCTGACATTATGGTCTGTCCTGTTTCGTCATCATACCGAACCTGAAAAGTAGGATCCTCTTCAGCAAGTTTGATAAGAGCATCAGTAAGTTTGTCTTGCTCGGCACGAGTCTTAGGTTCGATAGCCACAGAAATTACAGGTTCTGCAAAGCTGATAGCTTCAAGCATTACCGGGCTACGTTCGTCACATATCGTTTCACCAGTGAAAGTGTTTTTTAAGCCTACAGCAGCAGCGATTTCACCTGCACTAACTTCTTCAATTTCTTCACGCCTATTAGCGTGCATCAGGACAACTCTACCTAAGCGCTCTCGAACACCCTTGCTTGAGTTATATACACTCGAACCCGCCTTAATACTGCCTGAGTAAACTCTGAAATAAACCAACCGCCCTACGTATGGATCCGTCACGATCTTAAAAGCGAGAGCACTGAATGCATCTCCAGAATCAGCATTCCTCTCGACTGGTTCACCAGACTGAGGATGTGTCCCTTGAATTGAAGGAACATCCAAGGGAGACGGAAGGTAATCTAAAACTGCATCGAGTAAAAGTTGAATGCCAAGACTTTGTAGTGCTGAACCGCATAGAACAGGCACAGCCTTATTTGAAACCGTTGCTCGGCGGAGTGCGGCTTTAAGTTCTTCTGGTGTGATTTCATCGCCACTCAAGTATCGCTCAAGTAGCTCGTCATCGCTTTCAGCGATACGCTCAATCATCTCATCACGAACTTTCAATATCTGGTCATTGAGGTCTTGAGGAATTTCGGATTCCTCCATGGACCCTTGTCCATCTCGTTCGAACAACCAAGCCTTAAGATTGATTAAATCCACAACACCTGCATAAGACTCTTCTGAGCCTATAGGGAACTGCACTGGAATTGGGCTGCCATTTAAACGTTGCCTCACCATTTCTATAGTGCGGCTGAAATCGGCCCCCATTCTATCCATCTTGTTGATAAAGCAAATTCTAGGAACGGAATAACGATCAGCCTGCCGCCATACTGTCTCTGACTGAGGTTGAACACCAGCAACTGCATCAAATACAACCACCCCACCGTCCAAAACTCTAAGGCTTCGTTCCACCTCGGCAGTGAAATCAACATGGCCGGGAGTATCTATGATGTTGACAGTATGATCCTGCCAGTCACACTTTGTAGCTGCAGCAGTAATAGTTATGCCTCGTTCGCGTTCTTGGGCCATCCAGTCCATCACAGCTGTGCCTTCGTGAACTTCACCAATCTTGTATGTTCGCCCGGAAAAATAAAGAACACGCTCCGTCACTGTGGTTTTACCAGCATCGATGTGAGCGATGAATCCAATATTACGGACTTTGTTAAGTTCAGACTTAATTACCATACTTAAATACCTGTTTTTACCACCTGTAATGGACGAAAGCCCTGTTTGCTTCAGCCATACGGTGCAACTCGTCTTTTCTTCGCACTGCTGCACCTTGTCCTCTAGAGGCCTCGACTAGTTCAGAAGCCAAGCGTTCATGCATTGGGCTTCCACTTCTCAACCTTGCTGCGTTAATGACCCAGCGCATTGCCAGGGCATTACGCCTATTTTCTGCCACTTCAATAGGCACTTGGTAAGTTGCACCACCCACGCGTCGAGATTTCACTTCCACAGCGGGAGTTACATTACGCATTGCCTGCTGGAACACTTCCATTGCTTCACGGTTAGTTTCACCGGCAACTGAATCAAGTGCCTTGTAGACAACCCGCTGAGCTACAGTTTTCTTGCCGTTAAGCATTACCCTGTTTATAAAGCTTGAAAGCTCAATACTTCCATACTTTGGATCAGGAATACGTACCCTTGGTTCGGCCCTTCGCCGTCTCGCCATCAACTCTCTCCTAATCAATCCTAATACTGCCTGCGATAGCTATACCGCAAGGATTAGCTATAACCTTTTAACCAAAAGTTCTGGACTAAATACTCAGCGAAGTTAGCTACTGAGCCAGTGACACACAGTGTCTAGCCACTCGAACCACGCTTGGTGCCGTACTTACTTCGTCCACGTTGTCGACCATTTACACCTGTTGCATCCAAAGCTCCACGAATTACGTGGTACCTCACACCAGGCAGGTCTTTAACACGGCCTCCTCGGATTAGTACAACTGAATGTTCTTGAAGTGTGTGACCCTCGCCAGGAATGTAAGCTGTGACTTCCATCCCATTGGTCATACGCACTCGAGCCACTTTACGCAGAGCGGAGTTTGGTTTTTTCGGTGTCACTGTACGAACTTGCACACAAACGCCTAATTTTTGCGGACTTCCGTCCCCTCTGTAAACACGGTTCTTAAGGGTGTTCCGAACAAACCTAAGCGCTGGCGCCTTTGTTTTCTTGGCCGAACGAGAACGACCAGATCGCACTAATTGATTAACCGTTGGCATACTTTCTCCACGTCAATATGAGAAGCGACAAAAAAAAGCCGCTCCTGTGAGTGACAACGAAGGAATGCTACCAGCTAAGCTTAAAGCTGTCAACGCTTGCTTCCGTTAACGGATCTGCAAAATTATATGCAAAAGCTAATTTCCAGAATCAGCGACTATAATACTAATATGGATAATGGGAAATCAGCCAATAAAAGCGCAAAAATAACGACCAAAACAGGAGATAATGGCACCACTGGGCTGCTTTTTGGAGGAAGAGTTTTGAAAAGCGATGCCAGAGTAGAAGCTTTCGGAACTATTGACGAGGCAGTGTCTTCGCTTGGTTTTGCGAGGGCTCTGATATCCGACCCAAAAGTTAAATCAATTGTAGAAACCTTACAGCGCGATTTATTCATAGTTGCCGCTGAATTAGCAACCCTGGAGCCCAACCGAGATCAGCTTATTGAAACCAATAATGTTGTGAACGAATCCATGGTGCAAAGAGTCGAGGAACTGATCGATAGCCTAAAGGAAAATCTTAATTTACCTAATGCATTTGTCGTACCCGGGGATTCACCTGAATCATCAGCGATTGATGTATCTCGTACTTTAATCAGGAAAGCCGAACGGAGAGTCGTTGCCCTATATGAAAATAAACACGTGCAAAATCGCGATTTGCTACGCTATTTAAATAGAGCAAGTGATTTGGCATATGTGATAGGTCGTTATCTAGACAGAGAAAAACCATTTAACAAACTAAATTAGTTTGAGTAAGGCAAAATGAACCTTGAGCGACATAGTTATAGTTGACTACGGTGCAGGAAATCTTCGAAGCGTGCAGAATGCTTTCAAGTATTTGGGACTTAACGCTGCAATAGTCTCAGACCCAGACTCGATCTCATTGGCATCTGCCTTAGTCTTGCCAGGTCAAGGCTCTGCCGCACCAGCTATGGCGTTATTGAAATCAAACGGAATGGATCTAGCCATTCAAGAGTTCGTAAGTAGTGGGAAACCTTTCCTTGGAGTCTGTCTTGGGTTGCAGCTGTTATTCGATAATTCAGATGAGGATGATACTGATTGTTTAGCAATAATGCCCGGTAGTGTTCGCAAGTTCTCAAACAATCAGAAAGTACCACAAATAGGATGGAATTCGGTTGAAATCGTGCGGGATCATAGAATTTTTGAAGGTATATCAAGTGACAATTTTTTTTACTTTGCCAACAGTTACTACGTGGAACCAGCCAATACGAACTCAATATTAGGTTCAACAAACTACGGATTGAAATTTTGCAGTGTGATCGCGGAAGAAAACATAGTAGCCACGCAATTTCACCCCGAGAAAAGCGGCGAATTGGGTCTGCGCTTATACAATAACTTCATCAAACATTATTTACGTGGTTCAGCAACATAGCCAGAATCGAGGTCTTCATTTTAGTCATTCCTGCCATAGACATACGCAACAAACAGGTAGTGCGCCTACACCAAGGTGACTATTCTAAAGAAACTGTTTACAGCAATAACCCAATAGAGATAGCAAAATCGTTTGCTATTGCAGGTTCTTCATTTATCCATATTGTCGATTTGGATGGTGCAATGAAAGGAGAACCTCAGCATTTAGAGCTAATAGCACAAATTAAATACTCTACGGGATTGGAGGTGCAATTTGGTGGAGGAATCAGGAATTTAAAATCTCTCGAAACAATACTCGAAACTGGAATCGATCGAGTAGTACTTGGAACTGCTGCGATAGAAAACCCGGAGTTTGTAAATCAAGCGGTGAGAGAGTTTGGGGCCGAGTGCGTTTCTATCGGCATAGATGCCAAGGATGGAATTGTGGTTATAAAAGGTTGGGTCGAATCAGGGAATCAAGAAGCTATAGACCTGATTCGATCAATGTCCCAAATTGGGGCAAAGAGGTTTATTTACACAGATATTAAACGTGATGGGACATTATCATCACCAAATTTCGAAGCGATCATAGAGTTACTAGCTCATGCATCGAAAATAAGTCCTAATTTGAAAATGATTGCGTCCGGTGGTGTCGCCACCATTGCGCACCTCCAGAGATTGGCTGAAATAGGCGTGGAGGGGGCTATTATTGGCAGTGCAATTTACAAAGGCAAAGTTGATTTAAAAGAAGCGATAGTCGCTACAACCATGACATAGCTTGTCCAGAACTACCACTTCTTTGCTAGTGTTGACGGGTATTTCTGACGAACCTATCCTAAATCCAATCAATAATTTCACTATGTACGAGGACACATATGGAAAGTAGTTACTCACCAATTATTAAGGATCCAAAGAACGCCTGGAACCATAATCTTCCAGATTATTCAGATTTTGGAACTGACTTCAATCTTAATATTGCAGAATCAGATTTGGATTGGCTGCCTGATGGCGGCCTAAATATCGCCTACGAAGCAATTGACAGGCATTGCAAAACAACGAAACGGGACAAAAAAGCATTGATTTGGGAAAGCAAAACTGGGGAGGTAGAGACCTACACCTTTGATGACTTGCGAGTTCTCACAAATAAATTTGCCAACGTATTGAAAAAGCTTGGTTTGTCCAAAGGAGACCGAGTCTTCACATTCATGGAGCGCTTGCCTGAGATTTATATAACTGCATTTGGAACATTGAAAGCTGGGTGCATTATTGGTCCACTTTTTTCAGCATTCGGCCCAGATCCGGTGAAAGACAGGCTAGAAAACTCTGGAGCTACTGTACTTGTTACTCAACCAGAGTTAAGAGTACGAATTGCTGAAATTCTTCCGCATTTACCTGAATTAAAGCACATTATTGTCGTCAATAAGTTCGACAGGACAGACAATCCCCTAGTGGATCAAGATTTAGAATGGTCCCAACTTATGGAGTCAGCTTCTGGAGCTTTTGACCTCATTGAAACGACCCGTAATGACTATTCAATAATGCACTACACATCAGGTACTACTGGTAAACCCAAAGGAGCTGTACATAGGCATAATTCAGTAATTCAGCAATACATTACAGGTAAATGGGTTCTGGATTTACAGGATTCGGATATCTATTGGTGCACTGCTGACCCTGGCTGGGTCACTGGAACCTCTTATGGAATGGTGGCTCCTTGGACGAATGGTGTAACCCAAGTCGTGTACGAGGGAGGATTTAGCGCAAGGAAATGGTACGAGATCATCCAAAAGTATGGAGTCACAGTTTGGTACACAGCGCCGACAGCAATACGGATGCTAATGAAACAAGGGGCTGATTTGCCCAAGTCCTATGATTTAAGCTCTTTACGGTATACAGCTTCGGTTGGCGAACCATTAAATCCAGAAGCTGTGGTTTGGGGGCTCGATGCTTTCGAAATGCCTATTCACGACAATTGGTGGCAAACTGAGACTGGCGCGATCATGATAGCAAACTACCCTTCAATGGATATAAGGCCAGGATCCATGGGTAAACCCCTACCAGGGATTCAGGTAGGAATCATTGACGAAGAAGGTAATGAGAAATTAGTCGGTGAAGGTGGAAACTTAGCAGTACGTCCAGGTTGGCCGTCTATGTTTCAAGCCTATTGGCAAGATCCTGATCGTTACGATTCAAGATTCAAACAAGGGTGGTACTTAACTGGCGACGAAGCTTATAAAGATGAAGATGGGTATTATTGGTTTGTTGGTCGTTCTGACGACGTGATTAATACTGCAGGCCACTTGGTTGGGCCGTTTGAAGTTGAAAGTGCCTTAATTGAACATCCAGCCGTTGCAGAAGCTGGAGTTATAGGCAAGCCCGATCCTATAGCAATGGAAGTAGTAAAGGCTTTTGTTTCACTTAAGGAAGGTTATGAATCTAGCGACTCTCTCAGGAGGGAAATTACTAGATTTGCAAGATCAAAACTTGCGGCAGCAGTCGCACCTAGGGAAATAGAAATAATTGATTCGCTTCCGAAGACAAGATCCGGAAAAATTATGCGTAGGTTGCTCAAGGCACGCGAACTCGGTTTGCCTGAAGGTGATACATCAACGTTAGAAGAAGATTAAATCTCTCAGAAAGTATGGTGGCCAATTGAAAATCCCAGATTTGATGAATGTGCTCGTGATTGCACAAGTTAATGACGAATCTTTAGCGAAAATTAAATCGGTAGACCCCCATAGGCTAAACGTGATATCAGCGTACCCAGAATTTCTCGACGAGATTGTAGAAGACAATTATGAAATGATGTCTCGGAGAGCGCAAACCCCACAGAAACCTCAATGGACTCCTGCAGAACGAGAGGCGACTTTATCCAGTGCACATGCAATCTTTTTGAGTTTTCCATTTCCGAAAACATTAATTTCAAGAGCTAAAAATGCTTTATGGTTTCACTGTCCCTTTGCTGGAGTTTCGAACCTCAAAGACACTGCTTACTGGGGAAGCAATGTCACATTTACTACCTCAAGAGGCTATACCCAAGCTCTTCCCATAGCAGAAACTGCTGTGGGTGCTGCCATGATGTTTGCAAAAAGATTAGACACTGCGGCAGTTAATACCAAGTCTAACAATTTTGATAGAACCCAGGCGGGGCAAATGGTATTGCTAGAAGGTAAGACAATGGGAATTGTTGGTCTTGGCGGCATTGGTAGGCATGTAGCAAGGCTTTCAAAAGGATTGGGAATGAAAGTCTTAGCAACTCGCCGTTCTACACCTGAGAAAATTGAAAATAGTGAGGGAGTCGACACACTTTTCCCCGCCACATTGATGCATGAAATGTTACCTCAGTGTGATTTTTTGGTAGTAGCATCAATGTGGACTAACGAGACGCAAGGTTTGATTGATTCAGATGCGATAAAGTTGATGAAGGATGGTGCTAGTCTAATTAATATTGCTCGTGGCGAAATCGTTGATGAAGCGTCCCTAGTTGAAGCCCTTAATTCTGGAAAATTAGCCCACGCTTACATCGATGTTTACAAAGATGACTTTACAAAACCCCCTTCCAAAGAACTAGCTAACGCTCAAAATATAGTTATTACTCCTCACATCTCTGGAAGATCTGATATCAGCCACGCGTTTTCAGTAGATGTTTTTTGCAACAATCTTCGACGAATATTAAATCAAGAGGATATGGAAAATGTGGTCGATTGGGAGCGTGGCTACTGAATTTCCTTCCCCAAAATTCGAATGCCCTGCTGAACGTAGTTGTTTTAAGGGATGAATCTTCGAAAGTGCTGGACCGTATAGAAAGTGTAGCGCCAGGTAGGATTATCGCTAAAAATATATGGCACTCTGTGCTACCAGAACTTTATAACGACTGGCCAAGGAACCTTGTAGATAGATTTGCAAGAAGTACCAGCCAAGGAAACTTGTTGTCTCAAGAGTGTTTAGAAAAAACTTTGGCTCAAGCCGATGTCTTATTGGCTGGGCACCCCTACCCAAAACGCCTTCTATCCCGAATGCCGCAACTTAGGTGGGCTCACTGGGCTTTTGCAGGCATATCTAACCTTAATGAATCCGACTTTTGGGGATCTAGCACAGTTTGTACGAGCTCAAGAGGATTTTCAGGAGCGTTACCTATTGCGGAATCTGCGCTAGGAGCGATTTTCATGTTTACGCGCCAATTGCAAGTTGCCGTACAGCAAACCGCAAAAATGGAATTCGACGCTAGCCGATACAATCCTGTTCTTACTGCTGGTAAAACATTAGGAATTGTTGGCCTTGGTGGCATTGGTAGCCAACTCGCAAGATTATCAAAATTAGTTGGGATGAGAGTTTTAGCAACACGACTATCTGCAAAACAAAGAACCGACAAGGTAGAGTCCGTAGACATCCTATACCCCACGCTCGAAATGAACTCAATGTTGGCTCAATGTGATTTTGTCGTAATCAGTGCAATGTGGACTAAAGATACTGAAAAATTAATGAACAAAGAGGCTTTCAATTCGATGAAGGAAAATTCATTCATTATCAATGTTGCCAGGGGTGAATTAATAGATGAAGAAGCTCTGGTATCAGCATTGGGTTCAGGCAAAATCGCCGGCGCATACCTTGATGTATACCGTGATGAATTCGAGAAACCTCCTCATTCGGGATTGGTTTCACACCCCAATGTATTTATTTCTCCGCACATCACTCAAAGGTCTGATGAGAATCAACAATTCACATTAGATTTATTCTGTTCCAATTTAGAAAGGCTCATGAGCGGCAAAGATCTGGTCAATGTGATTGACTGGGATCGCGGTTATTAATTTTGCCGTAGTTGACCAAGTTCGCAGTCACACATAGCATCACCACATGTCCTATTCGAATAAATCGACATCGAAAGCTGAATTTCTAAAATTCTTTGGATGGCGAATAGTTTTGTCTCTTGCACTAATGAGGCTTGTCGGAGGAGGAGTTGGTTTATACGGAAGAGGTGTTTTTCTCTTGCCAATGGAGGAGGATCTAGGGTTAGGGCGCGATTCTATTTCATTAGTTTTTGCTTTGACTGGCCTACAAGTTGGTTTGCTTGCTCCTCTAGCCGGTATGCTTGCTCAACGTTATGGAGGGAGAAAGCTACTTTTAACGGGTTCGATTAGTGCTGGTATCGGTTATATTTTGTTATTTTGGGTCAGTAGCCTATTTTCTTTATATTTGGTTTTTGCAGTATTTATCAGCCTTGGGTTTAACTGGTCAATTTTTCAAGCACCAACCGCAATTACTAACGCGTGGTTTTCACGAAGGAAAGCCTTAGCACTAGCAATATTGTCAGCAGGAGTAGGGCTGGGAGGGCTAGTGATCGTTCCTACTCTTGAGGCTCTCGTGAGAGCATCAGGTTGGCGTGCAACAAGTGTCGTTGCAGGTATCGTGATTATTATTACAGGAGTAGTAACTTCTATAATTGTTCGAAATACTCCGGAAGAAAAATCCTTAAACCCCGATGGGGATTTAACAGGAGTTGATACTGTCACCAACACTTCAACTTCGAAGGTTGAATTAACTGGTTTAACTGCTAAGCAAGCAATTCGAACTCCCTTATTTTGGCTTTTGTTACTTGGCGTGATTCTTTGGCTATCAGCCTATGGTAGCTTAGGGCTTCACTTCATTCCAATTTTAGTATCGAAAGGGGAATCAACTCGCAGTGCTGCCTTGTTTGCAGGAATGTATGCAATATCCACTTTCCCAATGGTGCTAATAATCGGATGGCTTTCAGACAGGTTTAATGGGAATTTAGTTTTAGCAGTATTTGCAATATCTATGGCCCTATCCGTACTCGTATTGAAATCTGCTGATAGCACTCTGGGATATCTTCTTACGGTACTTTTAATTTCTCCAGTAGAATCAGTTTGGCCAGTTTTTTGGGCAATCCTTGGGAGATCATATGGAAGGAAATATTTCGACACAATCAGAGGTTGGATTTATGGAATGGTTTTGTTAGGGAGTTCTGGTTGGTCTTATATTCCCGGACTTATTTTTGAACGTACTGGTGATTATCAAGACTGGTTATCAATCCTTGTCATCCTAATGATAATCACCTCATTAGTCTTTTTCATTGCATCCCGATATCCCGTACGAAATCTAAACAAAGTAACCTAAAATCAGGACACCATGCTTTTCGATGATCAAAATCAAAGGACACCAAGGTTAGTACTCTTAGATGGGCACGCCATGGTATTTAGAGCTTTCTTTGCACTATCTAGGGATCGTCCCATGACTGTAAAAGAAACTGGTGAAAGAATTGAGGCTGTGTATAGCTTCACCTCTACGCTATTTAAGGCAATTAATGACTTATCACCAACACATTTAGCAATTGCTTTTGACCCACGAGGTCCTACATTTCGACATGAAGAATATAAAGAATATAAAGCCACTCGTGCTCCTACCCCAACTGAATTGCCACACCAAGTTGATAGAGTGAAAGAAATTGTTACAGCTATGGGTATCCCAAGATATGAAATTCCCGGTTATGAAGCTGATGATGTCCTTGGAACCATCTCAAAGAAAGCGTCGGAAGATGGAGCTGAAATAATCATTTACACTGGTGACACCGATACTCTTCAGCTCGTAACTCCAAAAGTAAAAGTTCTAATTACTTCAGGTTTTGGTGACCAGAGAATATTTGATGAAGATGCTGTTCGTGAAAGATATGGTGGGCTGAACCCTATTCAGCAAATCGATGTAAAAGCACTAGAGGGTGATACGTCAGATAATATTCCCGGTGTCCCGGGCATCGGCCGAAAAACAGCCGTAAAATTAATTAATGCTTATGGCAGTCTTGAAGGAGTTTACGAAAACATCAATGATGTGTTGCCCCCTCGTATTCAGTCTCTACTAAGGGAACACGAAGCGGGCGCGTGGCAAAGTAAACATTTGGTCACGATCGTCACGTCTGTCGATACAAAGTTCGAACTTGAACATGCTGAGTTTGGTAATTTTGATAGAGACAATCTAGTCAGTGTTTTTAGAGAACTAGGCTTTAATTCGTTAGTAAACAGGATTCCTCAATTAAGCACAAAAGACCCCTCATTACTTAAAACAGATTTCAGTGTTGGGTCCAGTACTAGTGAAAGCACCGTTCCAAATACAAACGTAATGGTAGTGAATACTACAGAGTCATTCGAACAGATGCTCAATGAAATAGCTGCAGCGCAGATCATTTCTTTTGATACTGAGGCTAGTTCAATCAACCCGATGCAAGCAAGATTAGCAGGGTTGTCCTTTTCAACTACACCAGGTAGCTCCTTTTACGTACCCCTTGGGCATTTGGAAGGTCAGCAGCTTCAGTTAGAGAGTGTATTTGACTCAATTATTCCATTACTCCACGACAGTGGTTTGAAACTCGTAGGTCATAATTTAAATTATGACCTTACTTTGCTTAAAAAATATGGCTTAGATCCCCAAAAAGTAACAATCCATTTCGACACAATGATCGCTGCGCATTTGTTAGGTGAACGAGGTCTTGGTCTAAAACAACTTGCACTTAGTAAATTGGGAATCGAAATGACTCTGATCACCGAACTGATTGGCAAAGGCCGTAGCCAAATTACATTCAATGAAGTGCCTATCGAACAGGCAGCACCTTATGCGGGTGCTGATGCAGATATAGCCTTGAGGCTTAAAGAACATTTGGAGAAGGAATTAGATCAGCAAAGCAAAACTCTCATGAAGGAATTGGAAATGCCATTGGTTTCCGTACTAGTGGAAATGCAAACTGCTGGAATTTCCCTTGATGAAGTCGTTCTCAGCGACCTGAGTACTGAGATTTCCACAGCCATTGAGCACGCCGAAAAATTGATATTTGAAATCGTAGGTCACCAGTTTAATATTGGTTCGCCGCAGCAGCTATCCGATGTCTTATTCAAAGAGATGAACTTACCTACTGGCAGAAAAACGCTAACAGGTTATTCGACAGATGCATCAACACTTGAAGGACTGCTGGATACTCATCCTGTAGTGAGTCAGGTCTTAAGTTACCGAGAATTAACAAAGCTTAGATCCACTTATGTCGATGCCTTGCCAACACAGATCAACCCTACGACTAAAAGGATTCACACCACCTTCAACCAAGTCGGTGCATCGACGGGACGTTTAGCGAGCAATGACCCAAATCTTCAAAACATCCCTGTTAGGACTGAATTAGGAAGAAGGGTAAGAGATGCATTTATTGCATCCAAGCGCCCCGAATGGCTTCTTTTAGCAGCTGATTATTCTCAAGTCGAGCTAAGGGTTTTAGCTCATCTTTCAGGTGATCCCAATCTAATTGAAGCCTTTGAAAATGGAGAGGACATCCATGCTTCCACCGCCTCTCTAGTGTATAAAGTGCCAATTGAAAAGGTTGACTCTGAAATGAGAAGGTTGGCCAAGGTAATGAATTTTGGTGTGATTTATGGCCTATCTGCATTCGGTATTGCAAACCAAACAGATCTTTCTATGGAAGAAGGTGCGCAATTCATTTCGACCTACATGGGAACTTATCCGAGGGTTAAAGAATACTTGGATGAGACCTTAGATTATGCACGCCAACTTGGGTACGTAGAAACACTTTTGGGGAGAAGGCGTTATCTACCAGAAATCACATCATCCAACAGGCAATTACGTCAAGCATCTGAGAGGATGGCGGTCAACATGCCAGTTCAAGGAACAGCTGCGGATATAGTTAAAGCTGCAATGATTGAAGTTCAATCAAGGTTGGTTCAAGAAAAGATGGAAAGTGCAATGCTTTTACAAGTACACGATGAGCTTGTCTTTGAAGTCCCAAATAGCGAAATAGCTGCCTTGTCTAACCACCTTGAGGAAATAATGCCTCGGGCACTAAATATGGTGGTTCCTCTGTTGATAGAAATTAAGAAAGGTGAGTCTTGGGGAACAATGAAACCGGCTAATCTCCACTTAAAAGGTTAATTTGGCTTTCTGTTTCCTCTAAAGCGCTAAAATCCTCATTAAGCAGCAAGTAGCACCTCTCAACAAGTAATCTGGTGATCTTTTCTCCATTAATAGAAGTATCCTTAGAAGCTAATCGTATCCTACTAACCCAATAGTGATCCGGTAATAAACCCTCTAATGCCAGCATGACATTGTCCGACTCATTTACTAACGTATCATCCCCCTGCTCAACAGCAAATCTAATCGTACCTACTAATTTCGACAATTCTGCAAGTCGATCACGTTCGCTTAAAAGTTCGAACAAAACGCGGTGAACATCGGATGATTGCTGCGCATCATCAGCTTTGACAGCTTCAGCCATAGCCATTGCAGGAGTGTTTGCAACTCCATCGTTATACATTTGCGCATATTCTTGAGCTGCTTCACCTGTAGATTGAACAGAGGATTGGATATCTACTATGGGCAAATTGCCTCCAAAAATTAGATCATCTGCCCTTTGCGCAGCTAATCTTTCCAAGGCTGAAATCCCACCTGTCATCAACTCAGGCATTGGTGGTGCTGCTAAAGAATCCATTCCTTCATTACCCAATGCCCCTGTCATGCCACCTAACTGTGATGCTAATAAAGGGGGCAAATACTTTCCCATATCAACTTCTATGGGTAATACAATTAAATAAGTCGCGTAAATACCAGACCCATTCGTATCTTTGAAATATAAAAGAGCGTGGCCTCGAGGCCTTGATGAATCGCCGATTTCGAATTCTAATGCCATAATCACATTATACGATTAGTTTTGACGAAAACCCCAGCGCTAGCTAAATGGTAATATCAGTGCCTTAGTCAAGTATGAAAAACAAGATCGATAAAAACAACAGTCAGAAATCGTGGCACCACCCATTTATTCGTTGGGTTTTTCAGGTTAGCTTGCTCTTCGGACTCTGGGTTGTTCTTTCAGGGAAAATTGAACCTCTGTTCCTAACACCCGGGATTTTATCTGCAATATTAGTCGTGGTAGTCACTGAACGCATTTTTCATCCCAATGAGACTATCGGATATGCAATGCCGCCAAATTCTTTAATTTGGCTCTTGAAATCAATTTTGAGACTGTTCAGATACCTTCCTTATCTCTTATGGGAAATCTTGATTGCTAATTTGCATGTTGCACGCCTGATCTTGTCGCCTTCGATGCCTGTGAGTCCCGCGCTGATTGAATTTGAATCTCCGCTAGAAACTGAATCTGCCAATGCTCTACTAGCACAGTCCATCACCCTAACTCCAGGCACAATAACTGTTGACATGTCTCATCATAGATTGTTGGTCCATTGTTTATCTGAAAATACACGCCAAAGTCTAGTTAATGGAGAGTTGATTAAAAAAGTTGCAAACGTATACGGACAATCGAACTTGAAATTACCTCGAATTAAAGAGGTAGTAAATTTGGAGGAAATAGTTTGGTAATCGGATTTTTAATTGCATCCAGCGCAATCGTTATTGCTATTAGTGCGGTTGGTTTAATCAGGATTTCCCTAGGAGATTCTTTGTATGACCGACTCTTGTCAGCTGGTTTGGTAGGCACGAACACCATCGTGCTTTTAGCACTAATTGGATTTATCTTCGAGCGTCCCGACATGTTTATTGATTTAGCACTCGCATACGCCCTATTAAATTTCATTGGCACAGCCGCCATAGCTAAATACCTAGAACGTGATGCTAGAAAGGCCACCACCAATGGAAATAATTAGTTATTCATTTGTAATAGCAGGTTTATTTTTCATGGGTTTAACCGCGCTTGGGTTGCTTCGTCTTCCAGATTTTTTCACTCGTGCTCACGCAGCCTCTAAATCCGAAACATTGGGCATTAGTTTAATACTAATCGGATTGATGTTTGAGTCTGGTTTATCCTTAACCACTTTCAAAATAGCATTAGTAATTATTTTTGTTTTTCTTGCTAACCCTGTCTCTTCTCATCTACTAACGAGATCGGCTATCAAAAACGGAATCGTCCCGTGGTATAAAAATGAACAAAATCCACAAAAGGATCCATCTAAATGATCTGGCAATTGGAATTTGCACTTTTTTCAATGATATTAATATCAGCAATAGTTGCGCTTACGCTTCGTGATTTAATAGCAGCAATCGCTGCTCTAACAACTTACAGTTTTTTGGTGGCTTCACTCCTTGCACTTATGGGAGCAGTCGATGTTTCACTTACTGAAGTTGCTCTGGGGGCAGGAGTTACTAGCGTATTGCTAGTAGGAGGTATCAGTTTGATGCAACGGAGGTCCGTTGATTGAATAAATTAGCT
>CAYMJY010000018.1:21291-24039 GCA_964391355.1 uncultured Dehalococcoidia bacterium
TTGTCACTAGGTCTAACTAAAGATTCGTACTCTTTTCTATCTCGCAAAACATTAATTATTTTTGCATGTCTTGGCCTAGGCACTTTTACAGCTATGGGGGTTGCTGGAGTCTTGTTTGGTAGTTCGTTTTTGGATTACGGTGCTGTTCCATTAGCTTGGTTAGATTACATTTGGCCTGGTGACTTAGGTCAGAGACAAATGGGTATTTTTATAATTGAAGGAGGAATTGCGCTTGGTGTCTTTGCCACAATTATCTTGCTTTTCGACTTCTTAACTTTCGAATCACATGGCGAGGACTAGTCTGATGGAAGAGATAGCGGCAAGATTTCCTTATTGGTTCATCGGTATTCTTTTAGCTATTGGTTTGTACGGCATGATTGGGAAAAAGAGTTTAGTTAAAAAGCTAATTGGACTTAATATATTCCAATCTTCGATAATTTTGTTCTTCATTGCATCTGGGTTGAAAAGCGGCGCAACCGTTCCAATTTTACAACATGAGCATCATCCTATGGCTCAAGATTACTTGAATCCTCTTCCACATGTCCTAATGCTTACAGCTATTGTTGTTTCTGTAGCTGTTACCGGAGTGGCGTTGTCGTTTTTAGTGAAAATTCATAGAGAGTTCAAAGACGAGGATGAAGAATCTGTCTTAGAGCAGTTAGGGTGACGCTATAGAACAGATACCTCTCCTCATTCCCGTTGTCCTTTTGGTAGCTTCACTCGTTGTATTGCCTTTAGGAACTCAATGGCATAGCTCCCCATACTGGATAGCTCTTATAGCTATTCTAGCATCGGCAGTTATTAGTTTTACCGGCCTTAATTATGTTTTGGGCAATGGTGAAATTCGCTATTCATTAGGAGGTTGGGTACCGCCGCTGGGCATAGAATACGTGTTGGATAACATTTCCGCATTTGTCACAGTAGTAATAACTTCAATTTCAGTATTAGTTATTTTTGCAACTCGTCACATAGTCTCCACCGAAATCAATACTAGCCTTGGCTCTTTCTATTGCCTGGTTTTGTTGCTCCTAGCTGGCTTAACCGGAATTGTTGTCACAGGTGATTTGTTCAATTTATTCGTATTTTTAGAAATTGCTTCATTAGCTGCGTATTCGTTAGTTTTTCTGGGTGGCCGTCGTGCAATGTTAGCAGGGTATAGGTATTTGATATTGGGTTCTATCGGTGGGTCGCTATATTTGTTGGGAGTAGCCTTTATCTACTTTTCAACGGGATCATTAAATATGAGCGATGTCCTCTCAATTTTGAATGAACAAGGACCCTCAACCCCTGTTTCTGCTGGTGCCATTTTTATCTTTGCTGGTCTAGGCCTAAAAATGGGCCTTGTCCCACTGCATTTTTGGCTCCCCAATGCTTATGCAGAATCCCCTTCAACAGTAGCATCATTAATTGCTCCTATCATGACAAAGGTAGCTGCTTACGCAATGCTTCGAATGTTTATAAGTGTTTTCCCCACGGGTTATCTTGTTGATGAGGTTCCAATAGGCTTAATGCTAATCTCTTTGGGGTTGGTTGGAGTTTTAGTAGGTTCTTTCGTTGCAATGAGCCAAACGAACCTTAGAAGAATGCTGGCTTACAGTTCTATCAGCCAGTTAGGTCTTATAGCAGTCGCTATCGGCCTTGCAACACCTTTAAGTTTTGTGGCAGCACTTTTACATATAATGAATCATGCAATCATGAAAGCCGTGCTCTTCCTAGTGGTAACTGACATTAAGTCAAAATTTAAGTCCGAAGACCTTTCATCTTTTTTGGGTATGGGCAAAGTGATGCGGATCAATATGTTTGCCTTCACGATTGCTGCGGTATCAATGATTGGTATTCCTCCGACTGCAGGGTTTTTTAGCAAATGGTATCTCGCATTGGCTGCTGTGGAACAGGGGCAGTGGTTTGTAGTAGTAGTCATTTTCGGAAGCAGCCTCTTAACTGCTGTTTATATTTTCAAGGTTTTGGAAAAAGCTTTCCTTAGACCTGTAGGCTTAGAAACCCAAGATGGTGGAATCCCAACTGATTCAAGCGCCACCCCATGCAATAAATTGTCTTCTCTACACGTAACTCCAGTAGTTATTGTTCTCGCACTTTCAGTAATCGCTATCGGAATATTTAACATGGTGATCATTACACATATTTTGGAACCAGCGCTGTGATAACCGAACTTTATAACGCAATACCAATTGTGATTCTTGGGCTTGCTGTCCTTTCTGCCCTGTTATCTCAAATTTTTTCGAACAGGCCAGCATTACGTGATTATTCCTCTGTTGCGATATCAGTTTTAGCTTTATTCGTAGCGCTTTATTTACTAAATGGCATTTTGAATGGAGAAGTCCCTGAATTTAATTTAATCCAGATTTCTCCTGGGCTCTATATTTCCTTAATGGTCGATTCTGCCGGGATGATCTTTGCAGCTCTAGCTATAGCCCTGTGGGTTCCTGCTACTGTTTACTCCATTGGCTATATGCGTGGCCATCATGAATTGAACCAGTCGAGATTTTATTCAGCCTTTGCCTTGAGCATCGGAGCTGCTGTTGGAGTTGCGTTTTCAGCAAATCTAATCACATTTGTTTTATTCTATGAATTGTTGAGTTTATTCACTTACCCTTTAGTAGTTCACAGGCAAACAGATGAAGCAATTCAAGCAGGCCGCAAATACCTTGCTTTCACACTCACAGGTGGTCTGGCTCTTGTAGGGGGAACGGCGTGGATTTACGCTTTAGGACTTGAAGCTCGGTTTAC
>CAYMJY010000019.1:0-3168 GCA_964391355.1 uncultured Dehalococcoidia bacterium
CGAAGGAAATGATGTGTCCTCTTGAGGGTCCATCGTTGTTCATCATAGCGTGTGCTGCGTATTGGCTTAGCATGAATGCGTTTTTCGCATCAGCCATACCCTCGTCCCAATCGGTACTCGTCAGCGTGCTAAAAGGCGTACGTTTAAACCCTGAAGCGATGTTTACTAAAAAATTGATAGACCCAAGGTATTCTTGTGCAACTTTAAAAGCACCATTTATTGAAACTTCTGAATTCAAATCACACTGAAGTGCGATCGACTTGGTAGCCAGTGAAGCTGATAGAGCTTCAGCTTCTTTTACTGACCTATTGTATAAAATCACAATATTTACGCCTTCTTCTGAAAGCCTTTCTACAACTTTCGAGCCGATCCTCTTCGTACCAGTAACAATTGCAGATTTTCCTTTTAGTGAAACCAAAATATTCCTACCTAACGCGAGTGTGTTGTGAACATTTTATTTTATTTGTGCAGAATTGGGGATAATGTTATTTCCGGTAAACCAAAAACCAAATTAAAGCCAGAATTACAACTAATTGCCCTTAGTACGCTTCCCTGAAACTAGCTATGGAGTAAAAACAAGTCTATCATCCTTGCAATATGGACATGAGGGAATTATGAAACGAAACTTAATTAATGTGCTTCCGATTCTGCTTACTTCGTTAGCTTTACTTATTGGATTTACATACGACATACCTTTACTTGTTGGATTATCAATGTTGGGAGTTGGAGCTACATTTGCTAAGGGGTTTTGGTCTGCTTCAGCCCCAATAGACCCTTCAATGCCAGAGTATGACCGTTTTGCTTCACCGCCCCCAGTTAATAAAAAACTTATACCTAGTGGTTCTACAGAAGGCCTAGGTGTAATAGCTCTACTTGTAGCTTTTAGCATCTTATTAACGTGGGGATTCATCAATGAAACAGGAAGTCTCACCGTAATCGCAATGGTCGGTATAGGTATTGCATTTGCTATGGGCTTTTGGAAAAAAGCACGTATTCAATCTTGAAATAGTTTCAACCAAAGAATTTTAATTGGATAGGAAAAAACATGAGCGAATTGTTATCAGAAGAAGAACTAGATTATTTAAGAACGATTGATTCCCCTACAGTAGCAAACGCCATCGAAATGTTTGATTTGAGGCCAAGAACTGAAGGTTATATGACTCCTGATATTAAAGCCTTATTTCATGACCTTGGACCCGCAGTTGGCTATGCAGTTACTGCGAAAATTTCGGCAAAAAAACCTTCAAAAGAACCACTCCCTAGATCAGAATTTTTGGATTATGTCTTGAGCCTTCCATCCCCTCGTATTGTTGTGATGGAAGACGTTGATGATCCTGCAGTCGGCGCTTTCTGGGGCGAAGTTCAAAGCAACGTATTCACAGCTGTCGGTTGTATCGGCTGTGTTACAAATGGCTCAGTAAGAGACTTAAAAGAAGCCCGAGATTTAAATTTCAAGTTTGTTTCAAAAGAAGTATCGGTTTCACATGGGTATGTACATTTGATCGAATTTGGTGGACCAGTTACTGTTGGCGGGCTGACTGTAACTCCCGGACAATTGATACATGCTGATCAGCATGGTGTGGTTGAAGTGCCGCTTCAAGCAGCGAAGGAAATGAAATCTGCCGTGGATTCAGTTTTGGCCAAAGAAAAAATAACAATCGAATTTTGCCAGTCAGAAAACTTCACAGTCGAAGGGTTAAAGAAGTTAGTTGGATAGGGTAGGAGAGTACTATGAAAGCTGCTGTTTTCCGCGAGATCGATAAGCCTCTGGTTTTGGAAAATCTGGACCTTGATTCACCTAAAGAGTACGAGGTGCGCGTCCGTATTGCAGCTGCCGGTGTCTGCAGAAGTGACCTCCATTTCATGCATGGTGTAGCAAAAATTAAAACACCTGCCGTGTTGGGTCACGAGGGATCAGGCATTGTTGAAGAAGTTGGCAGTCGAGTCTCAAGAGTTAAACCAGGTGACCATGTAATCCTTTCCTTTGCGCCACATTGTGGGCAGTGTGATAGTTGTTTGGCAGGGCATGCGAACCTATGCGATTTGCACATGTCAACTGCAGGTACTTTATTCGATGGTACAGTGCGCCTTCATTCCAAAGGGGAGGATATTTTCCATATGGGAAAGGTGGCTTGCTTTGCTGAAGAAGCGATTGTTCCAGAAACGGGCTGTATCCCTATTGATAAGGATTTTTCACTCGAGGAAGCGGCCTTAATTGGATGCAGCGTAACAACAGGCGTAGGTTCAGTAGTTTTCAACGCGAAAATCGAACCCGGATCGACAGTAGCTGTAATTGGATGTGGAGGTGTTGGCCTCAATGTAATGCAAGGCGCACGTATGCTTAGTGCAGCAAAAATTATAGCTGTTGACGTGAATGACGCTGCGCTTGAATTTGCAGGGAAATTTGGAGCTACGGACTCTATTAATGCGCGACATGTGGACGCAGTTAAACAAATTAAAGCACTAACAGACGGAAAAGGTGTTGATTATGCTTTCGAGGTTTTTGGTTCAACGGAAACTTCAACCATGGCATATAAATCTACAAAAAAGGGCGGAACCTCTGTAATAGTTGGGTTAGCTCCAGTAGGAGCTGAAGCAGGAATTGACGTAACAGAAATGGTTCGCCTAGAGAAAAAGATTCAGGGCTCATATTACGGTTCTGCGATTCCGGCTGTAGATATGTATAAAATGATTGATTACACGAAAAAGGGAAATATAGATGTTGCTAACTTGATCACAAAGCGTTTCTCACTTGAACAGATCAATGAGGCATATGAGGAATTGGCGAAAGGCCCCGTTGGTCGTGGCATTATTAAAATGATTAACTAATTTGATTAGTAGCCTATTTTTGTTACCAAAAGCTCAACTTTCAATTCATTTTTAACGAAACTTTTAACGCACCATCCGAAGGGTTTTTAGCTAAAGCAACCGCTTCTTCAACTTTCTCGAGCGGGAAAATATGAGTAACGAATGGGGCCATATCAATCAGGTTGTTGTTAATCAACAATAATGCTTGCTTAAATGATGATAGTTCGGGTTCATCTTGTGCCCCAAAAAGAGACCCCATTTTTAAATGCTTTAAAACAAAAGATCCTAGGTCAAATGGAGTGAAATCAGCAGTGCCAGGAAGCCCAAAGACATGAACATACCCTTCGGGCTTCACCATTT
>CAYMJY010000019.1:3268-8359 GCA_964391355.1 uncultured Dehalococcoidia bacterium
TCCGGTAATCTTTTAGCAGCAAATATGACTGTGCCGAGTTGTTGGGCCATCATAAGTTGCTCAGGAGGTTTATCCCCTTCGAGCTTGACAAGAAACTCAGGTGAAATTATTTGAAGATCTGCAAAATTTCTCGCTTGCCAGATATTAGGGACCGTAAGTACTGAATCACCCTCTAGAAAATTCGACTTACCAGGGTCGACTACTGTTCCTATTCCTTCATGCCCAGGCTCTCCTGGCTCTAAAGGGTAATTATCCCGTGGCCAACCATCGTAAATATAATGAAGATCTGTACCACAGATTGAAGCCATGTCCATTTTGACTAATAGCTTCCCATTTGTTACTTCTGGCGATGGTACTTCATCACAAACTATATTCCCTTTACTTCGTATTATCGCTGCTTTCACAATATCAACCCCGTTAAACTGTAGCTCCGCCGTCTACCACTAAATGAGCTCCAGTGATAAATGAGGCTTCTTCTGAAGCAAGAAACAATGCAGCATACGCAACTTCAAGAGGCTGACCAACTCTTTTAAGGAAACTGCCTTCACTAGCTGAAGCAAGCAGTTCTTTAGTTTCAACTCCTAATAGAGCTGCATGGCGATCTGTTGCACTAGTATGAATACTCCCTGGGCAAACAGCGTTTACTCTGATTTGATCAGAAGCCAAATCAAGAGCTAAGCATCTGGTCAACTGGAGCAAAGCACCTTTAGAAGAATTGTACGGTATGAATTCAGGCTGAGCTATAAAGCTACTTACAGAGGCAATATTCACTATTGAGGGAGCTGTCGAATTTCTGAGGTGCGGTAACGTGTGCTTTACTACATTAGCAGAACCGATTACGTTAACTCCCAACACCCTTTCCCAATCCTTTGCCTCGATGTCTTCAATTGAACCAAATACAAATGCTGCCGCATCGTTAACTAAAATATCAACTCCACCCATTACATCAACGGAGTCATTTATGAAACTTTTCACCGAACTTTCATCCGAAATATCAGTAGGAAAGAAAAATGCCCTACCTCCAGATTCCGTTATACTTTGAACTACTTCCTCACCACCTTTGGAATCTATATCACCTATTGAGACGGTAGCCCCTTCACGTGCAAAAAGTTCGCATATTGCCTTACCAATACCTGCAGACCCACCAGTTACAATCGCATTTTTTGATAACAGTCGCATTTTTTTCTCCAGATGCCGTAGGAATTGGGTTGTTACACGTACGTAACACCTCAGGCGAGCAAGCTTTTGCAAACAAAGTTATACTCAGTGATCATATCCCAGCAAATACTAATGTTCACCATATACGGAGGAAAGCGATGGCAGGATTAAATCTTTCGACAGCCCAAGAGGTGCTCGATTACATTAATACCAACGATATCAGGATTGTAGATATTCGTTTCACTGACTTACTAGGAACGTGGCAACACTTTTCAACTTTATCAACTGAAATTGATGAGGACACGTTTGTAGAAGGACTAGGGTTTGATGGATCATCAATAAGAGGTTTCCAGCAGATTCAGGAAAGCGACATGATGTTAGTTCCTGACCCTTCTACAGCCTTTATAGACCCTTTTTATGACGAGCCTACTTTGTGCTTGATTTGTGATGTTCGAGATCCGATTAATGATACCCCCTATACGCGTGATCCTCGTTACATTGCACGAAAAGCAGAGAAATACTTGGAAACTAGCGGGATAGCTGATGTTTCATTCTGGGGCCCTGAGTTAGAACATTTCATCTTTGACCATGTGGAGTTTGAGCAGAGCTCTCATTCAAGCCATCACCTTGTAGATTCAGAAGAAGGTATATGGAATTCAGGGCGTGGCGAGGATGAATACACTGGACCTAACCTTGGACACAGACCAAGGCACAAGCAAGGATACTTCCCGGTACCACCTGTCGATACTCTTCAAGATTTGAGAACCGATGCAGTTTTGAAAATGGTTGATGCTGGAATTGATGTCGAAGTTCACCATCATGAAGTTGCAACTGCAGGTCAGGGCGAAATTGATATGAGGTTCAATACGCTCACAAAAATGGCGGATTGGGTATTACTTCACAAGTACATCCTGAAAAATGTGGCCTATACACAAGGAAAAGTAGCTACGTTTATGCCTAAACCTCTTTTTAACGACAACGGAACAGGGATGCACGTACACTCAAGTTTGTGGAAAAATAAAACGAACCTTTTCTTTGATGAAAAAGGCTACGCTTTGACCAGCGAAATGTGCAGGCATTATATCGGTGGGCTTTTAAAGCACGGTCCCGCCTTGATGGCTTTCTTAGCACCTAGTACTAATTCTTATAAGAGATTAGTTCCTGGTTTTGAAGCCCCTGTGAACCTTGTTTATTCTGCAAGAAACCGAAGTGCAGCTGCCCGAATACCTATGTACAGCTCAAGTCCAAAGGCAAAGAGAGTGGAATTCAGGCCCCCTGACCCAACATGCAATCCTTATTTAGGCTTTGCAGCAATGCTAATGGCTGGCCTTGACGGTATTGAAAATAAGATAGACCCAGGCAGCCCATTGGAAGCCAATCTTTATGAATTGCCAGAAGATGAGGCTTCTAAAATAGCGCAAGTCCCTAGTTCTTTGGAAGAATCCCTCAACGCTTTGGAAGCTGATCAGGACTTCTTAAAGAAAGGTGATGTTTTCACTCAAGATGTCATAGATACTTGGCTAGAATATAAGCGCACTAACGAAGTGGATGAGATGCGTCTACGCCCACATCCGTATGAATTCTTTTTGTACTTCGACGCATAGAAGAGCTAATAGGGGAGGCACTGCCTCCCCTATTAATTAATTCTTCTAGAATTTACCTTGCTAGACCGAACGCGATTGCTTTCACCTCAGGATCATCTGAAGAATTGAGGGAGGTAGCTATTTTGTTAATTAAATTTGCTACGGCCGTAGACTTCCAGAACCAATCATGTGGACTATCAAGCTCTGAGTTTCCGTTCATCTCAATAAAAGCTTCATAGTAAAATGCCTTTAGATCATCAATGAGATAACGGATGTATTGGTGTTTTGAAATCGCTTCTGGCCTTTCAACTAAATCTACAGATTCATCACCTGATGAAAAAGATTCCAAAAAGCGTATCACCTTCCTGAACTGCCGCTGCTTCACACCAGATAGCCCAACGCTCGTCCTCCCGTTCACTTTTGTTAAACGACGCTCGTAATAATACCTGAGCCGAGTTATTTCATTAGCAGGGTCAGCACTAGGAACAATTGTATTTTCAATTGCTGAATA
Organism: uncultured Dehalococcoidia bacterium; assembly: GCA_964391355.1. Classification (GTDB taxonomy): domain Bacteria; phylum Chloroflexota; class Dehalococcoidia; order Lucifugimonadales; family Australimonadaceae. Next base: position 6,521 of record CAYMJY010000019.1, read on the forward strand.
TTGTATGAGAGGAGTATTTGTGATTCCGGTTGAAGTCCAATCAGAAATAGTAGGTTCCCTTGAATTTTCCAATAAATTAAGGCAGGCAGAAATGACACTCAGTTGATACTGAGCGTCATCAGGTTGACCCAATGCATGCCCGAACGGAAATGGAACAGCTAGGGCCCTTGGAACCTTAACCCTGATAGCATGTTCTTTCACAAGGGCAATACCGACTGTGCTAATTCCTGACTCCTCTAGCACTCTAGCTATCACACTTCCAGTGTGTGTACACAGCGGTCAGGTTGGGGTGATTAAAACACAATCCACCCCATCTTTGGCTAATAGTTTTGCAACTTCCGGAGCAGTAGTTTCAACAATATTGGTGGGATCGCGCTGAGCACCATTAAACGAAAAATGGTTTGCCGCTACAGATTTGATCACCTTATCCTTTGCAAGTTGCTGTACTCTATCTATTGGAAACGTAACATTCAGATCTTTATAAAACGCAGACCTGTCAAAGCCAATTGAAGAATGGCTTTGAAGAATTTCACTTGTTGGTGTAGCGGAAGGTATCAACCTATAAGAAGAATCCGCAGGTGCTTTATGCAAAAAAGGTGCATCAGAACGCAAGTGAACCCCTGAAGTTGTTACGATAGCAAAACGGCAGTCCTTCAAGGGTTTTTTCAAAGGCGTAAATGGAGCGCTTTCATGCTCGAAGGCAGGAAAGTAGGTCAACATATTTCTTTCTACTTCACTAAGTTCTTCTAAAAGAGGCATGTGTGACTCCTAATGACTAAAAAGCTCGTTAATAGCAGATAAAACTCGATCTGGTGTAAAGCCAAACTCTTTTCCAAGCACAGAGCCTGGCGCTGAAGCGCCATAATGATCTATACCCAACGAGATACCTTTATTCCCAACGTACCTTTCCCATCCCATGGTTACGCCAGCTTCAACTGAAACCCTACGTTCTATATGTGGAGGTAGCACAGATTCCTTATAATCGAGCGTTTGGCTCTCAAACAAATCCCATGAAGGCATTGAGACTACCCTTACCTTAAAACCGTTAGCAGCAGCTTGCTGTGCACCATCAAGCGCTGGGTGCAACTCTGAACCAGTTGCCATAACTATAACTTCTGGCTCAGAATCACTTTGCCAAAGCGTGTATGCGCCTTTAGCAAGGTTTGCGGCAGTTGGGTAAACACTACGGTCAAGTATTGGCAGAGATTGACGAGAAAGAGCGATTATCACGGGTTTTGAAGTCTCTTTGATAGCTACCCTCCAGGCCTCTACAGTTTCTGTGGCATCTGCTGGTCTTATTAATGAAAGATTCGGAACGAGCCTAGCGCTCATCAAATGCTCTATGGGCTGATGAGTAGGTCCGTCTTCACCAAGGAAAATTGAATCATGTGTAAAAACAAAAATTACTCTTTTGTTCATTAAAGCAGCCAGCCGAACTGCTGGTCTCATATAGTCGTAAAAAACTAAAAATGTAGCAGTGTATGGGATGATTCCACCATGAACTGCCATCCCATTAGCGATAGAACCCATAGAGTGTTCTCTCACGCCAAATTGCAAATTCACATTTGAACTTTCAAATCCAAAATCACCACGAGCTTTAATTATTGAATTATTAGAGGGAGCAAGGTCAGCAGAACCACCTATTAAATTATGAACCGACCCTGCTAGTGCGTTAAGAGAAATACCACTAGCAACCCTTGTGGCTAAGCTTTTTCCTTTTGAAGCGTCATCGTTGAACAAATTGTGTAATGAGTCATCCCATCCTTTGGGTAGAACCCCTGAAATGTCGATATTTATCTGCTTGGATTCGACTGGATAGTTTTCCTGGTACCTTGCAAA
>CAYMJY010000019.1:8459-23357 GCA_964391355.1 uncultured Dehalococcoidia bacterium
TGTCGATATTTATCTGCTTGGATTCGACTGGATAGTTTTCCTGGTACCTTGCAAAGTTCCCTTCCCACTGACTATATGCAAAATTGCCTTTTTCAATAGACGCTCTCATGTGAGCTAAGGCAGGACCTGGGATGGTGAAGGGTTCTGAGTGGTGCCAACCCAGTGCCTTCTTGGTTGCCACTACCTCTTCGGGACCCAAAGGAGCTCCATGTGCGTCTCCTGTTCCGGCCTTATTAGGGGAACCATGCCCTATAGTTGTCGTGCAGATAATTAAAGTAGGATTGTTCGTATCTTTTTTGGCTTCATTAAGTGCTTTGTCGATCAGCTCTAAGTTTGTACCGTCAACAGGTCCGAGCACTTGCCAACCGTATGAACTGAACCTGGAAGCTACATCTTCCCTGAATGTTACCGAAACATCACCTTCGATTGAAATACCATTACTATCGTATAAATATATTAATTTCCCTAAATTGTGAGCGCCAGCAAATGAAGCCGCTTCAGATGAAATACCTTCTTCTAAGTCCCCATCTGAGACAATAGAGTAGGTGTAGTGATTGATTATTTCGTGGTCAGGTCGATTATAGCGTTCAGCTAACCAGCGTTCTGCTAGTGCCATGCCAACTCCATTAGCAAAGCCTTGGCCAAGAGGCCCCGTGGTTGTTTCGACACCAGGAGTCACGCCAAGCTCTGGATGTCCGGGTGTTTTACTGCCCCACTGGCGGAAGTTCTTTATGTCTTCTAGTGACAAATCATAGCCAGTCATATGCAACAACGCATACAGCAACATGGATGCATGCCCCGCAGATAATACAAATCTATCGCGGTCGATCCAAGATGGATTTTGTGGTGCATGTTTAAGATGCCTTGTCCATAAAGCATAAGCCATAGGTGCTGCACCCATAGGAGCTCCCGGGTGCCCTGATTTGGCTTTTTCTACTGCATCAATTGATAAAAAGCGTATGGTATTGATGCAAAGTCCATCTATATCAGTATTAATTGACATGCTGAAATTCCCGCTAGCTGGTGAACGTATGTACACTACTATATCTTGCATGTATTGGCCGGTCGACCATACTGTGGTTACCTTGTAAGGAATTTAAATTATTAATGGAGGAATCGATGGACTTGCAACTGAACGATAAAGTAGCGCTTGTAACTGGTGGAAGTTTAGGAATTGGTAAGGCTGTTGCTTTTGGGTTAGCTAGAGAAGGATCAAAAGTCGCAATTGTAGCTCGAAGGACCGATTTACTTGAATCTACCGCAATCGAAATTGCTGAAGCCACGGGGTCACAAGTTTTGCCCATACAGGCTGACACATCAGACCCAAATCAAATTATAAATATGGTTGAAAAAACGAACCAGGAATTAGGCCCTATAGAAATTTTGGTTAATAACGCTGCTCAAGTCGGAGGTGGAGGTCGAAATGACTCTCTTTTAAAAGGAGATGAAAGTTTATTTTTTGACGACTTTAATACCAAGATGATGGGATATGTAAGAGCAGCAAGAGCAGCGGCTCCCCATATGATCGAAACAGGGTGGGGCCGAATAATATTAGTGAGTGGAATGGCTACAAGGCAAGTTGCTGGAGTTAGCGGAGGCATGAGAAATGCTGCGGTTACCAACCTTGGTTCCGTATTAGCCCAGGAACTTGGTCAGTATGGAATAAACGTGAATACGGTTCAACCCGGTGGGGTTTTAACGGAATCTCTTGAGAAAAGAATCGAATCGCAAAATAAAACCTCGAACTTAAAAGCCAAAGATGTAATTGAGCAGATGGCCCAATCAAACGCAATTAGACATCTGGTAACCGCGGAAGAAATCGCTGAGGTAATATTATTTTTGTGCTCTCCCTTATCGGTATCAATCAGTGGGGAATCTATATCAGTCTCAGGCGGGAACAGGGCAATTCATTATTAATTAAACCCTCCAGGCATCGCCTGACCCTGGGTCAAACAAGGACCAACCACCATTGAACACTTCCGCATAAAAATGTTCTAAAGCACTATTGAATTCCTCTGGGCGTTCTATGTTAACTGCATGACCTGTTTGGGGCATCATTAATAGACCAGAGCGTGGAATTGTTTCTTTCATGAACAGAGCAGGCTGGATACATGGATCATCTTCGTCTCCCACGATTATCAGCGTTGGAATGTTCAATTTAACCAACTCGTCTTTTAAGTCATAAAGAGATGGCCTTCTTGCTTGATATCCTCTGAGCGTATTGGCTGATCCTTTAGATGAATGAGCTAGAAAGCCATCAGCGAAGCGTTGCCATGCCTCAGGGTCTCTTTGCAGGAACCGGGACCTAGTCGTACCATTAGTGTATTCTCTCAAACCATCCATACCCTCAGTTTCTAAAATTAGAGCTCTCTTTTCTGCATCTACTTTGAAAGCACTAGTGTTTGTTGTGCCGGTTCCTGCACCAGCAATTACTAAGGATTTTGTTATATGAGGAAATTTAATTCCAAAACCTAACGCTGCTTGTGACCCCATCGATAAGCCAGCAACATGTGCTGAATCAATTCCTAGGTGATCCAAGATGCCTTTTATATATGATATTTGGTAATCATATTCATATAAGGTCAAATCATCAGGAATATCAGAGGGTGAATACCCAACCGTATTGAAGGTTATAACTTTGTAGTTCTTGGAAAAATACTCAACCTGCAGTTCCCAAGAGGCCATGTCCCCGGCAAATTCATGTGAAAAAATTAACGGAAAACCTGTCCCTTTAACTTCGTAAGCGATCGAGACTCCATTGATTTCGACTTTCGGCATATCAACCTCCTGTGCCTGTTCAAGCAATGCAAAAATACAAGGCTAGTGTTGATTAAATGCGCAATGGGAAAGGGTTAAAACTCTTCATCAAAGGCAACGCTACCAGTGACACCAACTTGATATGCAGATACACGTCTCTCGAAGAAATTAGAGAGTTCCTGAACATCTTGCAGATCCATAAATGTCAAAGGATTTTTCGATCCAAAATGAGCAGGTATGCCCAGGCTGACTAACCTTTGATCAGCTACGTATTCTAAGTATTGGCGCATATCTCCAATTGATAAACCAGCAACACCACCATCCAATAAGTCATGAGCAAATACTGACTCGCAAGCAACTGCTTCTACCATCATTTGAACTACATCAGCTCGCATTTGTGCATCAAATAATTCTGGTTCGTCTTGTTTAATTTGATCAATTACCGAAAGAGCGAAATTCATATGGCATGATTCGTCTCTAAAAACCCAATTAGTTCCAGATGCCAGGCCGTTCAACAGACCTTTAGAGCGCATAAAATATACATATGCAAACGCAGCGAAGAAAAATAATCCTTCAATACAAGTAGCAAAGCAAATCAGGTTCAGTAAAAATTTACGTCGGTCAGACTGAGTTTCCAGCTCTTTCAAGTCAATGATTGTGTCGATCCATTTAAAACAAAAATCTGCCTTACTTTGTATCGATGGCACACTCTCGATTGCTTTGAACGCTTCGTGCCTTTCATCTATATCTGGAATATAAGTATCAAGCAGGGTCAGATAAAACTGAACGTGAACTGCTTCTTCAAATAATTGTCTAGAGAGATAAAGCCTTGCCTCTGGCGAGTTAATATGTTGGTAAAGATTCAAAACCAAATTGTTAGCTACAATCGAATCACCAGTTGCAAAAAAGGCCACAAGTCTGCTCACTAGGTGCCTTTCCGCACTCGTCATTTTTTCTAAATCAGGAAGATCATTTTGAAAATCAACTTCATCAACAGTCCAAGTATTGCGAATGCCGTTCTTATACATTTCATAAAGGTCAGGGTATTGCATTGGCCTTAAAGTAAGGTTCATTCCGGGGTCTAGTATCATCTGACTCTCACTTTCACGCTAGATATAGTATCAAGGAACAGCAAATATACATCTAGTGCACCTATATTGCACAAGTGGCAAATGGCAGTAATTTTTGCGAAGTAATGGGGATTGGGACATAATCATGGATATGCACTAGTTCGGTGAACTAGCTTGGTTTTCGAGAACCAATGTTTTAAGTGTATTAACACGAGCACGTAAGCTGGTAATTTCCTCTTTCAGGTCCGCTATGATTCGTTTTTGTATTTCATCTTGGGCAGCAGCGTAAGGAGGAGCAGCAGCCAATCCAAGGAGTCGTTCAAGCGGGTCAAGTACGTCCTTAGCCCAATCTGCGGTCCTTTGAACGACTTGGTGCTGGCCTGCAGGAGCTTCTGAGACCATCAAAGAAAGCTGACCTGCTGACATTGCTACAGCTCTTTCTAATGCAGGTTCCATTTCTTCAACCACTTGTGTGAGAAGCTCTCCAGCTCTTCTAAGCGCAATAAACAAATCAGCAGCAGTGATCCCAGATTGTGCGGCCATATTTATTGGCAAGCCTCGCAGTCTTCGGGGTTTTCTAGCGAACATGCCAAGGCTTCTGCATCCAAAAACCCAGAAGTATCAATGACAGAATCTATTGGAATTGAGATACCTTGTGCAGCTGTGGCTTGTTTAATCCTGGTCGCAGGTCTTGAGCGCAAATAATAAGTGGTTTTCAAACCAGACTTCCATGCGTACATGTACATTGATGAAAGCTTACCAATGTTGGGAGCAGCCATAAAAAGATTAAGAGATTGGCTTTGGTCAATGTAAGGACCTCTGGCAGTTGCCATGTCAATGAGAGACCTCTGAGGGAGCTCCCATACTGTACGGTATAAATTACGCATTTCCTCGGGCAGCTCAGCTATTTCCTGAATTGAGCCTTCAGCGGCTTTGATTTTCGCTCTGACTTGCTCTGTCCAAAGCCCACTAGCTTTTAGGTCATCAACTAAATATGAATTTATCTGCAAAAATTCGCCTGATAGTGTTTCCCTTTTGAAAAGATTGGAGAGCTGAGGCTCAATGCATTCATAGCTTCCACAGATCGAAGCTATGGTGGCTGTTGGTGCTATAGCAATTAGTAAAGAGTTCCTTAGTCCGTATTGTTTGATACGTCCTTTTAGTTCATTCCAACGGGTAGTTTGTTCTGGTGTTATTCCCCAAAGGTCGAACTGGAGCATCCCATTTGCAGCTCTCGTCTCATCATAAGATTCGTGAGGGCCTGCTTCTTCAGCTATTTCGTTAGATGTTGTTAATGCCCAAAAGTAAATTTCCTCTTGTATTTTAGACGCTAAGTTAATAGCTCTTTGATCATCAAATGGCAACCGCAACTTGAAAAGAACATCTTGCAAACCAAGCACTCCAAGCCCTACGGGCCTCCATCGTGAATTTGAAACACCTGAAGCTTCCGTAGGGTAGAAATTAATATCTATAACGCGATCCAAAAACCTAACTGCTGTTCTAACAACTTTGCCCAGACGGTCAAAGTCAAATTGCTTGTTCCCATCTACAAAGTGGCTCAAATTCAGCGAGCCTAAATTGCAAACTGCAGTTTCATCTTGGTTCGTAACCTCAAGGATTTCAGTACATAGATTAGAAAGGTGAATTACGTTGTTTGGAAGTCCTGTTTGATTCGACTTAAGATTAGATGAGTCTTTAAAAGTCATCCAACCATTACCGGTTTGTGCCAGAGTACGCATCATTGATGCATATAAATCACGTGCGGGCATTTGCTTTGAATAAAAACCTGATGCCTCTGCTTGTTCGTATAGCTCATCGAACTCAGTGCCGAACTTATCAACAAGCTCGGGCACATCTTTAGGATCAAAGAGAGACCAATTTAAGTCAGCGTCGACACGGCGCATGAAAATATCAGGCACCCAATTGGCTATATTTAAGTTATGAGTTCTCCGAGCTTCATCGCCTGTGTTTTCCTTTAATTCTAAAAATTCTTCAATGTCGGCATGCCATGTTTCCAAGTAAACGCAGGCGGCTCCTTTTCTTCTTCCGCCCTGATTTACTGCAGCAACGGAAGAGTCTAGAGTTTTAAGCCATGGTACTACGCCGTTGGAGTGGCCGTTTGTCCCTCTAATGAGTGAACCTCTTGCCCTAACTCTGGAATATGAAATCCCAATACCACCAGCATACTTGGACAATTTAGCTACATCCGTGTAGCGATTGTAAATTGATTCCAAATCGTCCCGCGGCGAATCAAGTAAATAGCAAGACGACATTTGCTGATGGATAGTCCCTGAATTGAATAAAGTAGGGGAACTAAGCATGTAGTCCAGTTTTGAGAGTAGTTCATAGAGTTCTATAGCTTCAGAAGGAGTGTTGGCGAGCCCAGAAGCTACTCGCAGGAAAAAATATTGAGGAGTTTCTATAGATTCGCGTGTTTCTGGGTGTCGGAGTAAATAGCGGTCATAAACTGTCCTAAGGCCGAAGTACTCAAATAGGTGATTTCTTTCTGGAGAAATAGCGTCGTTCATTTTCCTTGCATTAAGTGAAACAAACTCGGCAACATTATCGGCTATAAGGCCTAATTGATGGCCGGTACGCACAGATTGAGAGAAAGAATGGATGTCTTGGTTTTCGACTTCCTTATCAATAAAAGTTGCCAACAGAGAACCTGCCAGTCTTGAATACGAAGGCTCTTCAGCGATGAGGGACGCGGCAGTCTGAATTGATAGTTCGTCAAGCTCCCTTGTCGTAGCACCATCATAAAGACCACTAATAGTTCGTGTTGCTATTCTTAGTGGGTCAACATTCTCCAAGTAGCCAACGCATCTTTCAACGGCACGAACAATTTTGGTTACGTCAGCTATCTCTAGCTCACCGTTTCTTTTGCGGACATGCATACCAGTAGACATAGGCGCTGCGGCGTTTCTAGAGTTTGAATTCTGGATATTTTTGTCATCAGTTGTGGTCATGAACTCTTCCCCCCGACGTTAAAGTACAACTCGGCTCCGCATAGAGTAAAGCGGAGCCGATATAGCAACAGGCGAAGTATGAATAGACTAGATGTTGGGTGTCAAGCTGTGAGAGACACTAAATATTGTAAAAAGCAGACCAATCCTGAGTGGATGAAAAATAAAATCAGGCGTGATTAGCTTTAGCTAACAGTAAGCACAACTTTTCCGCGAACTTGTCTGTCTTCTAGATATTTATGAGCTTCTGCAGCTTGCTCTAATGGCCAGGTTTTATCAACCACCATCTTGAGCGAACCACTAGCCACTAAGTTAATGACTTCTTGGAATTCTTCCGATGCTAAGCCGCTCGAACCTGCGCCCATAACCGTCAAATTTGTAAACCAAAGCTCTGGCAGAGTCACATTAGCCGTTCTAGTTCCAGATGCAACACCATAAACAACCATACGCCCATCAGGAGACAGACATTTAAGACCATCCAGGAAAGTGTCACCACCAACACCATCAATTACTATTGGTACACCTTTTCCAGATGTGATTCGACTAACTTCCTCTTTGAAACTTTTAGCAGAGTAGTTGATGCCTACATCCACACCCATTTCCATTGCCCATGCAAGCTTTTCATCTGTGCTTGCAGTGCCAATAACATGAGCCCCCAAATACTTAGCAACTTGAACGCAGGCTATCCCTACACCACTTGCACATGCTTGAATTAGCACAGTTTCACCCTTCTCTAGGCGTCCCCTTTTAACTACTGCTTGCCAAGCTGTACTGTAAGCGCCAGCTATCCCTGAAGCGGCAATGAAATCAAGGCCGTCAGGTATTTTGTAAACCATCGAAGCATCAACAGCGGTATATTCGCAATAAGTGCTTGAGTAGCCCCTAACCAGAACTCTGTCACCCTTTTTAAACGAACTGACGTTCCCGCCACAGCTTTCTATTGTTCCTGAACATTCATAACCAGGCACGTATGGCAGACTTACTCCATGAGGCAAAGGAAAGCTACCTCTTCGTCTCCCAACCTCAGAGAAATTAACTCCAATAGCGGATACTTTAATAAGAACCTGATCAGCAGACGGCTCTGGTACAGGTATATCCACCAACTCCAGAACCTCTGGCCCTCCAATTTTTGAGAACTGAACCGCTTTCATTTGCACCTCTCGCGATTTATAGATCGCTCTTATGTCTTTTGGAATATTATATGAACATCATCAGTGTTGCCTGTATTAAATCCGGCTTCACATAATGCCAAATAATAATCCCACATACGAATAAACCGGTCTGGGTAACCCAAACCCTTTATTGCTTCAATCTCTTTCCAGAAATTAGCTCTCCAGATGTTTAACGTTTTTGCGTAGTCCGATCCTATAGACGAATAATTCTCCATGATTAAACCACTATTTGAAGTCGATCTTTCCATTTCTTCAACAGAAGGCAAAACACCACCAGGGAAAATATATTTCTGTATCCAGTTAACACCGTTCTTTTGAGCTTGATAGTTACGATCGGGCACAGTGATCACCTGCATACAAAGCTTCCCTCCTGATGTTAATAAATCACCGCACTTCTCGAAAAACACTGGGAAATACTCAGAACCAACAGCTTCGAACATTTCAATTGAAACAATTGCATCAAATTCGCCTTGAATATCTCTATAATCACTAAGCAAAACCTCTATCTGGTTGGCAAGGCCCGCTTCATTTATCTTATTTATTGCCAGATCTCTTTGTTCCTGAGAGATCGTAACCGTATGTACCTTACAGCCGTAGTTACTTGCTGCGAACATCGCGAACCCTCCCCAGCCCGTGCCTATCTCTAAAAGCCTCGTTGAGGCAGACAGGCCTGCCAAATCACATAAGGTTCGGTATTTATTCAGCTGTGCGCTTTCTAATGGTTGATTCCCTGACTCAAACTTAGCTGCAGAGTATGTCATAGTAGAGTCAAGCCAGAGCGAGAAAAAATCATTACCTAAGTCATAATGATCATGGATATTTTTTCTAGCCTGCTCAATTGTGTTTTTACGGCTTTTATGAAGGCGCCTATTAAGAATGGCAGATATGATTCTTATTAAACCTGAATTTAGATCGACACTTTGTCGGTTAACTATTGCTAATGATATTAGCTCAACCATATCCGGTGAGGAAACCAGACCATCCATATAAGCTTCGCCAAATCCTATTTCACCGTGCCGCAAAATCCGATAAAAGAATTCGTCACTATGCACATTGAGTATAGCTTTAGGACCGTTTTTTGCGCCGTGAAACTTCTTGGCTTGGCCAGTCGGAAGGTTCAGTTGCAAGGAGCCAGTGCTAATTTTGGATATTAAGCGTAAAAAAATCAGACGAGACAGGGAACTAAAAGCATATTTAGTTAACTTCGTTACAAATGGCATGTTGCTTTTTTAAAAAGATCCCCCATGAACAGTTGAAAGGTCAATTCGGTTAGCTATGGCCTTCCTGATCTTGGATCTAAATTTCTCCAGAATAGCATTAGGAGATGGGACAGGGCCAAGGATCTTTCCGTTTTCATCTTTTGTGGGCCTTGCTGCCAAGGGCAAACCTACTGACTCAAGCACCGCTTCTCCTAGAAGCTCATATCCTCTGCCTCCAAGGCGCTCTATAAAACCTTGAATATGGGAGGCTTTTAATGGACCTATATTTAAGCCGGCTGATATAGCAACATCCGTGAGCAATTTACCTGCTCGGCTCGAATCTCCAGCAATATCAAATAAATGCTTAACCATTTGCTGAGCGTTGTAATTGAAGTCAGCTCCAGCACTGACCATCCATTCTAAAACGCGATTCTGATACTCTGGAACTAAAGAACCACCTGGCATTGTGAATGAAGTGACGCTTTCGGCTACCAATGGCAGTAAACCTGGATCAGATTCGACTTGAATGCATGCCATTTCTTTGTACCATACATAATGCAGAGTCTCTCTTCGCTTAACCTTTGTGGCTAGAAGCGCTGCTTGAGGAGCATTATTCTTAAGCAACTTAGCCAGCATTCCATACCAATGATCTGTTAAGTACTCTTGAATCATACCGAAAGTAGTCAACTCAACCGGGGATTTCCCAGTGGTATGAACGTATGTTTTTTCTAATGTTTCTTTTATAGCAAAATCCAACTCATGCTCGCTGAAACCTATGTCCAAAAGCATAGCTTTAAAAGGGTTTGTATGGTTGTACTCGTCTGGAACCCAAGTGTGGCTCGTGAATCTACCAAGCCAGGGAGCCGAATGAAGTTTTGCCGCATCAAGGAAAACCTCTGCATAGCTGTCTGTAGCACACTCAGTTAACATGGATAATGAAATTATCCCTACTAAATCATTTTCGGTAAGACCTGCTGGCAAATCCTCAACCACAGCCTTGACATTAAGCGGCTCAGCCGGTGGATCAAGCTCACCCGGTTTAACTTTGGACAGGGGATCACTCTCAATCGAATTGACTAGTGCGTTTAGTCTGCTGGTAGTCTCGTGCGGAAGCACGTAAGAGGTAGTCATTTTTTAAGTCCTAATGAACGGGGGTAAAGGTAGTAGTAAAATAATTCCTCGAGCACCTGCTATCCACGTATTATACTGGATTTCGCTTACCAGAAACAGCTAAAAGAATGTAGCTTAGGCATAAGTTAGTGTCAATGGGAGATGGAAGCAAAGAAATTCATTGTAGCAAACGACTTTAGCCAACTGGAGGTGCCCCCTCACTCCTAAATATAGGTTCTCCGATGATTCTAACTTGAACGCAGGGCATTTTAGATAAAATTTTCTTTGCTAACCAAAAAGGACCCCACCAAGGAAGATTACACCGAGAGTTCACTTTGATGGACATTAAAATTAACTTAAAGACAGGCTTTGGGATCGTCGCCCAGTTAGTCCACCTCTCCAAAAATAACAACAGATAAGGTAACTTTTGGTCGAAACCTTTTATAACTGAAGCGGAAGCTCGTATCTCGAAACCATAATTGTTACCTACTGAATGGATAGTTACATCTGGATTGGCTGATATATTTGCGACCCAGTCTCTTCTCCCTGGATACCCAGATAGGTAGATAGTGCGGTTTCCGTCTGAAACAAAAGTGCTCTCAAAAACGTATGAAGTTTTCGTCTTCCTGCGCTTAGTCTTAGTACGAATAAGGAAGCTGCTTTGTAAATAAGCTTCCAGATGAGTATTTAAATCATTCTGACTGAAACGGGTTGAACCTTTCTTGCTCTCCATTAGGTTACCGACCTTTGATAAACTCAATCCAATGTTTGAATGAAACTAAGTACTCCGTGACTCTCTGAATTGCATCTTCATCAATGAGAGTCCCAGAACTATCGAAATTGCTTGCCCCGCCAGATATCCCTACGTCAGCATTTGGCATAGGTAGAGCTCCTGGGAATACGACCGTTTGCCTGACTTCCATTCTTGCCAGAGAAGTATTGCCTCTAGTTCCTCCACCTATGCCCATGATTGCTATAGGTTTGCGGTACAAGACGTTCCCTGGATGGCTTTTTAGTGAAGCCCAATCTATTAGGTTTTTAGTGACTGCTGGCAATCCGAAATTATATTCCGGCGTTACAATTAAAAGACCATCTGATTCCAAGATTGCTTTTTTGAATTCAACTACAGGTTCAGGAGCACCATTGAATTCTAGATCAGCATTGTATAGAGGTATGGAGCTTATATCCTGTTCGTGTATAAACATATTTTCAGGTGCCAAGTTGCTTGCTGCGCTAAGCAGCTTTTTATTGAGAGAAGCAGCCCTCAAGCTTCCAGCGACCCCCGTAATTTGAAGCGTTACTTCTGAATCATTCGTATCATGTGTATTTGAAGACGGCATGTGAATTCCTGATGCACACTGCTAGTTCAGTATCGTGCTTTTTTGTCGATCAAAGGCTAGGATAACTTAGCCAGCTTGAGTAGAACACCAACTGAAACGCTCTATCAGTAACAGAATTGCAATAAATTTAGACCATGGCAGCAATAAAACGCATCTTCGGCATAGCCTTTAAATACCATAAGAAACGATTATTAATCGGGTACCTCACGGTTTTGGGTGCTGCTGGATCTGGGCTTGGCATTCCTTTAGTTATACGCTCAGCTGTAGATGATGCTCTCGCAAATGAAAATGCAACAGAAGCGCTTCTTATGGTGGGGCTTATTTTGCTTTTGCTGGGCCTTTGCCGAGGCCTTTTCGCATGGTCACAAACCACCATAGCTGAAGGACTTTCTCAAAGCATTGCTTATAGCATTCGTAATGAGTATTACGATAAATTACAGAACCTTAGTTTTTCCTTTCACGATAAACAAGCCACAGGATCATTGATGTCGAGGGCCACTGCAGATGTTGAAGGTGTTCGCATGTTCATAAACATGGGCGTGGTGAGGTCTTTATTTATTCTACTCATGACCTTGGGGGCATCAGTTTCTATGTTGCTTCTTGATTTGAAATTAGCTTTAGTGACTTTAGCATTTATTCCTTTCTTGGCATTTCGTGCAGTGATCTCAAGTCGGAGGTTACGTCGCATGTGGATGAGAGTTCAAGAAATGACTGCAGATATGGTTGCTACGTTACAAGAAAGTTTATCTGGCGTAAGGGTAGTGAAAGCATTTGCTGCAGAAGAACATGAGAAGCTGAAATTCAAGATTAAGTCCGAACCTGTAGCTGATCAAACTTATTTAGCTGAAAGCACGTGGGCGAAAAACTTTGCCATTATGAACTTTGGATTCATGTTGGCCATGACTGCTATTTTGTGGTACGGCGGCAGTAGGGTCATAAATGGTAGAGAGTTAGTGGATGGAGTCTATATTTACAACGCTTTAACTCCCGGCGAGTTGGTTGCATTTTTCGTGTACATGAACATGATGATCATGCCTGTTCGCATGATGGGCTGGACTGTTAATACTTTTTCTAGAGCGGCATCTTCAGGGGAAAGAATATTTGAAATCCTTGATACTGTTTCCCCAATCAGGGATATGCCTGAATCAGCCGAAGCAGGACGAGTGACAGGAGAAGTTGTATTCGACAACGTTTCCTTCGCATATGGACAAGAAGCTGCTGCACTGAAAAATATCAACGTTCGCGCACCCGCAGGATCCACCATCGCTCTTGTAGGTAGACCGGGTAGCGGCAAAACTACATTCGCACATCTCTTACCACGTTTTTACGACGCCACAGAAGGCAGTGTGACTATAGATGGTAAAGATGTACGCAGTTTCACCCTTGAGTCCCTTAGAAGTAACGTGGGTGTTGTCCAACAAGATGTGTTCATACATACAGCTTCCATTCGTGACAATATCGCATATGGCGCACACGAAACTCCCACCGAAGATATAGAAGAAGTGACAAGGGCTGCACAAATGCATGATTTCATTGCTGATTTACCTGAGGCCTACGATACGGTTGTAGGTGAAAGAGGGGTTGGGCTTTCTGGCGGCCAGAAACAACGACTATCTATTGCCCGTACAATACTTTTAGACCCTCCTGTCCTGATTTTAGACGACTCGACATCCAGCGTTGATGTTCACACCGAGCGCTTAATCCAGGATGCTTTAGATAAAGTAGTTTCTTCTAGAACCACCTTTTTAATAAGCAACAGATTTCATGCAATTGCAAAAGCTGACCTGATATTAGTCTTTAAGAATGGTGAGATTATCCAAAGAGGGAACCATAAAGACCTTCTCGAACAGGTGGGTGAATATCGCGAACTCTACGACTACCAAATGAGGTCTTCAGAAAAAACAGGTAAAAAATTAGCAGTACCAGAGCCGTCAATATTCCCGGATGATGTAGCAAATATATCAGCTAAGTCTCTGCCACCTGATATAAATCCACCGTAAGAACTATTACAAGCAGCAACACGCTCTGCACTAAGAGTGCCTGTAGCGCTTATATTACCAGCAACAGTAAGTTTTTCGTTTGGTGCTGTTGTACCAATACCAACGTCACCGGCCTTACAAACATAGAACATGTTGTCACCAGCTCCTACACTGCCTCCGGTGTCTATCCTATAATCCCCGCCTGTAGTAGCTCCTGTTGAAATGCAATCACTACTATACTGAAAGCGAATTTGTCCCTTATTACTTGATCCACCAATTGTTACTAACTGAGTACCATTTCTATGAAACTGTGATAAAGTACCTCCGGCGGCATTAACATGTAGTGGCGCTTCTGGTCTACATGTACCAATACCAACTCGACAAGCAAAATAAATAGGCGCATGCGAAGCACTAAGACCACCACAAGCGCTTATGTTTCCAGCAACAGTGAGCGCTTGTTCGGGCAAAGCATTATTGTTAGAACCTATATAGACTTTAGTACCGTTACCGAATACCGCTCTATTACCGGTATCATAATCTAACAATAACATTTGATTTCCACCCGCGACTATTCTAAATGAATCTGCCGCGTGCGATTCAATCCAAGTTGCATGATCGTTTTCAAAATATATTTTTTGATCTTCGTCTAAAAATATATTACCAGTAGGATTAACATTAACACCGCTAAGATTACCACTAGCACATATATTACCTGATACAGTAAGTTTTTCTACAGGTCTATTTGTACCTATACCAACATTACAAGCAAAATAACCAACTCCTGCTGCGGCGCTAAGACCACCAGACGCACTTAAGTTACCATCAATAGTCATCTGTGTACTATTTTCTCGTGCTATACTATTAGCTAATGTAGATGTACCCGACCACTTCGTTATTCGATCTGTTGTTCCAGTTCCACAAACACTCCCAGCAGCAGCACTAGTAGCAAATATATCAGCTAAATCACGACCAGCAGAAACAAACCCACCGTTAGTAGAAGTAGCACTTAATGATAATCCATTAATAAAACCAGTAGCGCTAATATTACCTTTAACAGTGAGTTTTTCGTTAGGTGTTGGAGTATTAATGCCTAAATTTCCAGAATCCGCAAAGTATATTACACCACCCTCTTGATCAACAAATTCGGCAATTGGTTGGCTAGCTCCTTTTTGTCTTACATATAAAGCTGGGCCCGTACCGTTATTAATAACAGATAAAGCAGAAGTTGAAGTTACAATTGTTTTTACAAACGTTGCGGACGAAGCTTCAAACTCAGTTGCAGTTAATTTTGTGAACGTCGCGTTA
>CAYMJY010000020.1:0-22851 GCA_964391355.1 uncultured Dehalococcoidia bacterium
AGCTAGAAGAGCGCATGCTTTTGGTTTGCATGTACTGGCATACGATCCGTATATCAGCGAACTTGAAATGACAAAAGAAGGCGTAGAACCAGTCTCCCTTAATGAATTACTTGAACGTTCTGATTTTGTATCCATGCATGCACCTTTAAACGACGAGACTAGGAAAATGATTTCCACAAAAGAGTTTGGGCGCATGAAACCTAACGCAATATATTTAAATAATGGCAGAGGTCCTACCACAGATGAGGCTGCATTAATTGACGCGCTTCAGTCTGAACAAATTGCTGGTGCAGGCTTGGACGTTCTAGAACAAGAGCCTGCAAATTTGGAGAATCCATTGCTGCATATGACCAACGTTGTTCTTACACCACATATAGCGTCCGCTTCAGCTCGAATGATGCCTGAAACTCGAAGAAGGGCAGGTAGAGAGATTGCGACTGTTCTATCTGGTAGATGGCCAAGAAGCACTGTCAATCCGACAGTGCTTCCTCGTACTAATTTATTGCGATGGCAGCCTTACCCAATGAGCCGGGGACCTAACCGTTAAATAATAATCAGAAAACTGAGGTGCTGATTCATGTCATGGAATGAAATAATTGAAGGCGAATACTTTGAAACTATTCGTGCCGTTGGCATATTTTGTTTTTGGTTATTTGTTGCGTTAATTTCCTTTTTGGTTATTAAGCTAATTACAAGCAGAGTCGAATCTCATAGGCCGGGTAGCGTAGCAACAATAGCACTCAAGTCTCTTCGTACTTGGGTGGTTTTGTTCTTTTTACTCTTAGGTGTTTTTACTTCATTTAGGAATTCAGATTACTTTGAACCCTGGGCTGGGAATATCGATAGGGCATGGAATGTATCTGTAATCCTGCTTATCACACAGGCTACTTTTGCTACTGCAAGGATCATTGTCAGCTGGTATATACAAAATGTCGCTCCACGCACTAAGAGTGGTTTTGATGACCAAGCTCTACGGTTGGTCAGGCGTTTGTTAAGGGTTCTGATATACGGAATTGGTGCGTTGTTAATTCTTGATGCACTAGGGCAGTCCATCAGCCCTATTCTCGGTGGTTTAGGAATAACTGGATTAGCTGTGGCTTTAGCCCTGCAACCAACGCTGTCTAACTTCTTTGCTGGCACTTATGTACTTTCTGATGGGGCCATTAGACCAGGCGACTACATAGAACTCAACGGTGGACCAGCAGGATATGTAATTGAAGTAGGCTGGAGAACTACGAAATTAAGAACTTGGTGGAATACACTTGTTGTTGTACCGAACTCTGTAATGACCGATACGATTATTACTAATTATCAAGGCCCTGATCCTGCTATCAATGTTTTGGTTTCAAGTGGCGTAAGCTATTCGAGTGACCTTCAAAAAGTAGAAGAAATCAGTTTAGAAATTGCAAAAGCTTTAATTTCCGAGAGTGATGATGCTGTCAAGACTATGGATCCATGGTTTTCTTTTGAATCCTTTGGAGACTCGAACGTTAATTTCTGGGTTTTTCTACAAGCTAAAGACCGAACGGGCAGTTTCAGTATTACTAACGAATTAATTAAGCGGCTACATGCGAGGTTTGAATCCGAGAAAATAGAAATAAATTATCCCGTGAGAAAGCTGATTTTTCCTGAAGGAAAACAACGGAAAACTGATACTAGCGATTTGGGCTAATATATACACCATGGGAGTTCTAGATCTTTTCAGTTTAAAAAGTAAAGTTGCTATTATCACTGGTGCTAGCAGAGGCCTAGGGCGCGCAATGGCATGCGCATTAGGAGAAGCTGGTGCGGATGTCGCATTGGTTGCGCGTGATCTATCAACTCTTAAGATTTTGGAGAGTGATTTGGCGTCATCAGGAATTCAGACACTTTTAATTAGCGCAGATTTATCAGATAAAAAAGAACCCCAGAGGATTGTCGAAGAAGTTTTGTCTTGGAAAAATAATATCGATATTCTCGTCAATAACGCAGGTACTGTAGTGCGAAGCAGTGCGGTTGATATTTCAGAAGACGATTGGGAAAAAGTAATTGGTTTAAATTTGAACGGTGCATTCCGTATGGCTCAAGCTGTAGCTAGGGTGATGGTAAAACAAGAGTCAGGGAAGATAATCAATATAGGTTCAGTTAATAGTGTTTTAGGCGCTCGTGAGGTCATTTCCTACGCTGCTAGCAAGGGGGGCATTTTGCAAGTAACGCGGGCTATGGCTAGTGAATTGGCTGGCAAAGGTATACAAGTTAATTGCATATTGCCAGGTTATTTTGAGACAGATCTGACAAAAGGCCTGCAAAACGATGAGCCACGATATGAAATGATTCGCCGCCGTACACCTGCAGGGAGGTGGGGTCAACCAGAGGATCTTGCAGGAGCAGTTGTCTATTTAGCTTCTCAGGCATCTGATTTCGTAACTGGCTCTACGCTGACTGTAGACGGTGGATTTATTATTAGTGCTTAACTCATCCCTTTAACCTAATGAAAAATAACTTGCAAATCAAAGTTTTAGCACTTAGCGTCACTGGCACATCAGTACAGTGGCTAGAACCAGTTAAGGACAGTCTGGATCTTGCTGTAAGTCCAGGTGGAATCTTTCTTGATTGGACCGACTTTACAATTTCATGGAGGCTTCGTTCATTAGAAATTTTAGCGGAGATCAATCAAGGAAATAGAAGTTGGACCACAATGAACGAAGTCAATCTTTTAACGTTAAAAGAATTGATCCCTGGTACGCCATTGGATGAATGGGATGATCTGAGAGCTCGTAATTTAAATCAAGCATGGCAGCAATTGAGGCCATGGCCTGATACTGTACCAGCTTTGAATCAATTCAAAAAAAGATTCGGGATTTATGCTGTTTCGAATTCAGACTATTCGATGCTTACTACTATAACTAAGAATCTTCAATTGCCTTGGGATCACCTGATATCGGCAGAATCAGTTCAAAAATATAAACCTGAGAAGCTTTTTTATGAGTTCGTGGTTTCTGAAGTTGGAGTAGACCCTTCTCAAATTTTGATGGTGAGTTCTGATTTGAGCGACCTTCGAGGTGCATCATCAGTTGGAATCAAAACTGCGTACATAAAACGCTCAGATGAATCTGACAATCCTATTGCTGGTAACCCCTCGGATGTAGAACACGATTTTGAAGCTGAAGATCTGATTCAACTCGCGGATCAGTTGAATAAACTTTAGCTCATATTGCTTTTGAGTAATTCAACATCTTCGCGAGCACCTCGTTCTAATACAGTAGTGTCTCTGCTTACTTCCAGAAATCGAAAACCCTGAGATAAACGTTTGACAGCCACTTTTGCATTGCCTGCTATCCCCGGAACAACATTGTATTTTTTGCATGCAGCTAAAATTGAATCAAGTGCGGCATTCCATTCTTTATCTGTTTGGTCAGGAGCTGGAGATAAGCCATATGCCAGTGATAAATCTGATGGCCCAACGTATACGCCATCTATTCCGGGAACACTCAAAATAGCATCTACATTTTCAACTGCCTGTTTAGTCTCAATCATCACCATTAAGACTAATTCGTTATTGATCCAAGATTGATAGTTTTGCACTCCTGATATTCCTGCACGCCAAGGACCGCTGGAACGAATGCCTTCAGGAGGGTATTTCATGGCTGAAACCGCTGCCGCAGCTTCTTCAGCGGAATTGACTAACGGAACAATAATACCGTAGGCGCCTGCATCAAGTGCGCGCATGATGATGCTGGGCTCATTCCACGGTACTCTTACTAGCGGAGATGAGCCAGAAGCTTCTATAGCTGTAATTAAAGGCCTCGCGCTTTCTAAAGTAAGGGCACCGTGCTGGAGGTCAATTGTCATCCAGTCGAATCCTCCTTTAGCAAACACTTCTGTTTTAAGTGCGCCTTCTAAAGTAATCCAACCACCTAGAGCGGGTTTACCTTCTTTTAGTAATTGTTTTAACGGATTAGGGTTTTTCAAAATATCAACTCCAAAATATAAAAATGCAATTCCAGTTAACCCACCAGAAAGATGATAATCTGGCAGAAGATTCGGGAAGAATCGATTGTATTTTAACAAAACATTGCAGTGGGAGTTAGGAATGGAACCTAAAGTCGTAAGTGATCGAGTATTTCGCCTTGGTGAAGGGCCATTATGGAATCACAGAGAAAACACCATTTACTGGACTGATATAACGGGAAAGGGAGTTTTCAGGCTAAATCCAGAAACAAAGTCTATTGAAACCATGTTCGAAGGTGAGATGGTCGGTGGTTTTACTTTCCAGGAAAATGGTGGACTCTTACTATTCATGGAACAAGGCAAGATTGCAAAATGTCATGACGGTGAATTGGAAATCATCTATGAATCATTACCAGGAGAAGAAAACAACAGGTTTAATGATGTGATTGCTGATCCAGAGGGAAGGGTTTTTTGTGGAACAATGGCCTCTTCCCCGAAAGACCCTGGGTCTTTGTATCTTCTTGACACAAATGGATCAATATCAAAAGTCTTAGATGAAATTCAGATATCCAATGGCCTAGGATTTAATAATGAATTGAACCTTCTTTATTATATAGATACTCCTACAATGCGCATTGATGCATTTGATTATGATAGAACCTCAGGGGCGATTTCTAACCGCAGGGTTTTTGCTGATACTTCAGATCAACCGGGTATTCCTGACGGGATGACTGTTGATGCTGTTGGTAATATATGGAACGCAAGATGGAATGGTTGGTGTTGTATTTGTTTTTCACCTGATGGTGAAAAAACTCTTCAAATAGATTTTCCGGCACGTAAAGTCTCTAGTGTGATATTCGGAGGTTCTGACTACAAGACCATGTACTTCACTACAGCCAATCGGCCTCAAGGTGTTGATGAGGACGAAGGTCCCCAGGGAGGAAAATTGTTTTCTCTTCAATCTGAATTTGTAGGGAAACCTGAATTTTTATCTAAAGTGTTGATATAAATTTCGAGCAGGAGGATCTCCCGGGATATAATCCTCTCCAGCTCCATCAACCGGATTGTAATTAAGCATTCCCCTTGCTTTATCAATGGAAAATATTTTCCATTTGTTATCTGAGGTAACCGCAAAAATTTCATATTCCATTTGATCACTAGCATCTATTGATAATTGAAATGCTTGAGCAGCGTCCCTATGGGATAACCATAATGACAGTATCATCGGGGAGAAATCTGGTTTGTCTACTGAAATCACCCAGCCAATTCGAAGGTGAATCGACCTTAAGCCAAAGTAGTCGTGGTAATAAGAACCTATTGCCTCGCCAAAAGCTTTAGCAGTGCCATAATATCCATCAGGCCTGATCATGTCCGTTTCTAAAACGAGCGGGTATTGATTTGCTTTTAGCTGATCGAACTTCCCTTCCATAACCAAACTCCAAGGTTCGACAATGTAGTTTCCACCTTGTGCGTGATTTGATGATGCAAAAATTACTCTTCTAACCCCTGCGCGTTTCGATGCTTCGAAAACATTGTACGTAGCAATAAAATTATTGCTTAGGTTAGATTGCCAGGAACTGTCGGGATTGGGATCTGCTGCCAGATGAATCACAGTGTCTTGATCATGAAATGCAGGCTGAATTGAATCTAAATCTGCCAAATCACCAATATAGGATTTCATATCTTGAGCTTTGATACGATCAATTGAGCTAAAGTTGTAATGATCGCTTAGATGATCTGCCAAAATTGTGCCTATCAGACCGGCACCACCTGTAATCAGAACATTTTTCATTTTACCCATCGGATTACCTAGAACTGTAGATTTTGAGTGATAAGTGAATTAAAAGCAGAGAGTCGTTTTTGGAACTCTCCCCAGAACCCAAAAACGAATGCTTGATGTGATTGAGTTTCTAGAGGAGCATGATGTTCTATCTCACAGAAACCTCCTCCACCGGAATTATAAATTTGAATTGCAGTACCTAATGAACCTCCAGGTGGATAATCGATATAAGTACCATTAGGAGCTGCTGAAGCCATAATAACAACTAGCCCGCCTGGATCGTCTTTTGAAAAAGCTCCTATTGCAATTTTACCACTGGATTCAGGAGACAATCCGATTTTCCAAGCATTAACGTTCTTTTCTGCAACTATCCACCCATTATGTATTGAGGGAGGTGAACCAAAATAATCAACAGGACTGTGTGCAGAGTGCACAAGAATATCAGCTGGGTGTGGCACCATTAAAAGATGCCACGAAGATAGGCGTTTTTCTGTAACTACTTGATCGTGAACCTTGTACCCAGTGTGGGGCAATATTGATTGAATTTTGGGAGAGTCAAATGGTGAGATCTCTCTGATCATTTTTGAACCTAGGAATGTTTGTTGAAGCTTGACTTGGTTAGCATCCTGACTACCCTGCCAGGATCCAGGGTCCATTTCAGCAGGGAGACGCATTGTTGATACGTCATTTCCGTCCCAATCAAAAACATCCCACTGAGGAGCTAACCACATTCGGTCACCACCCTCAATGCGAGTACCAAGAACCGGCAAAGTGTCACCTTGCCATAAGAGATTCTTTTTATTCTCATTTACAAATAATCCAGAAACCCTTGCGGCATATTCTTCTATTTTGAAATGGCCATTACCACTGGGGAAAGTCCATGATTCGCCGTTCATGGATTTTTCGTTTCAATAGTTGTTCTCACAGTTGCGTCATCCCTCGTGTAAACCTCAGGCCTAAGTTGAACCCCTAAACCAGGGCTATGTGGTGCATAAATGTATCCATCCTTCACTTCAGGGAGGCCTTCAGATACTTCCTTGTACCATCCGTTCATAAAAGCTCTAACAACTTCTTGAACCATTGCGTTGGGCAAATTCATGCAAAGATGGATATTGGCAGCTAATGTGAAAGGCCCTACGCAATCATGAGGAGCTACAGGAAGTGAATATACTTCAGCCATTGTTGCAATTTTTCGAGCCTCAGAGATACCACCAGTCCAAGTGACATCCAGCATTGCAATGTCCAATGCGCCTAGTTCAAACATCTCGCGGAAACCCCAACGTGTGCCTATGGTTTCGCTTGCGCATACAGGGATACTTGTCGATTCCCTGAAAGAAGCTAAAGCACGAGGATTATCCATTGGAATTGGGTCTTCTATCCAGACTGGTTGGTAATCTTCCAAAGCTTTTGAAATTCGAATAGCGGCAGGCAGGTTCCAAAGGTTATGCAGTTCAGCTGCAATTTCTATCTTGTCTCCAACCGCATCTCGAATCTTTCGAAATGGTTCCAGTCCTTTTTTCAAATCTTCCAGACTTATATGAGTGCCTCCATTTAATTCAGCGAAATGGTCAAATGGCCATATTTTCATTTGAGAATAACCTTCAGAGATTAGGCTTTCTGCTAGTTCTGCAGGATGGTTTAAAAAAGCATAAAGATCTTCATAGGGACGATTAGAATCACTACTTTTTGCAGTCGAATGATAACCATCTCCCCATTCACCTTGGTATTCATAGCCCGCACAAGTGTTATAAACCCTTATTCTTTCTCGAGTCAGGCCCCCGAGTAATTGCCATACAGGAAGTTCAGTTGCTTTGCCGAAAAGGTCCCAAAGAGCGACATCCAAAGCTGATAGTGCACGTACTTCCACGGTTTTACCCATGATCAAACGTGGCTCTCGATGTAATTTATCCCAATGTCTATCTATTGCGAGAGGGGTATCGCCTAACAGTTGTGCTGCGCCTCGATCATGTATGTAAGACTCAACAGCTTCAGGAGTATCGTATGTTTCTCCATATCCGATTAACCCATCATCGGAATGAAGAGCAACAAATAGTGCTCGGGGGTGATTTGACAATCTTATCGTGTCGATCTGGACAATTCTCATGATTTAATCGTCTAAGTTTGGCGTAAAAACCACTTTTAAAGAGAGATCTTCTCCCCGACCCTGAATTGCAAAACGTTCGGCTACTTGATTGAATCCGACTTTAGTAGATATAAATCCTTCTAGTTCACGTGGTGCGGTAGCAACCCATTCTGCAGTTTCTCTGAACTCCTCAGCTGTGTAGCAAAATGAACCAACCATGTGCCGCTCAGCAACTGAAAGCGCATACGAGTCGAAGGATAGTGTCGGCTCGTGCATGCCCAGTAAAACCATAGTGCCCATAGGTGAACATAAACTCAATGAATCTGCCAAAGTTCTCGATGAACCCACCGCATCGATAACGTATTGGGCTCCCAAATCTCCACAAATATCTTTTACTCTGGCAGGCAAATCATCGTTTATTGGGTCAACTGCAGTAACGTCTAATGCAGCAATCCTATTTCTTCTATCTGGATTGGGCTCGGATACGATTACAGGCCCTGCTCCGATTCGCCTTGCAGCAAGAACTACCGCAGTTCCTATAGGACCGGCCCCTATCACGAGGAGTGGTTGCCCAGGACCAATGCCGGAGCGTTTTGCAGCGTGATATCCAACAGACATTGGTTCAACTAAGGCCCCCCATTCAGGTTCGACTTTGTCGCCGATGGGGATCAAATTTTCAACTGGAGCAATGACATAATCGCTAAATGCACCCACAACGCTTGGCGTTACTCCAAAAATCTGTCGATTCCTACAATGATGATTCAGCCCAGCTGCACAAAAATCGCACGTCCCATCAGACATTACAGGATTGACTGCATATTGTGATTTTTCAGTCCATCCTTGAGGATACTCAGTATTTGGCCCAATATTTGCTATAGTGCCTACAAATTCATGGCCCATAACCATACCCGGAACTCTTCGTCCAGTTTCTCCTGTATAACCATGGATATCTGAACCGCAAATTCCATTAGCAGTTACACTCACTAGTGCTTGACCCTCAAGAGGAGTTGGTATTTCACGTTCCTCGATAGATAATTTGTTGGGACCTTCATAAACAACGACTCGCAAAGCACACCTCTTTTTAATAGGGTTGGAGTTGCGATTATATCCTACGCTAATTACAAGGTATAGAAATGAACGAATTAATTAAAATGACCGCACAACAAGCTGTTAGTGCGCTAAAAAATAAACAAGTGAAGCCTGAAGAAATGATCAATGCTGCCCTTAATAGGATCCGTGAAACAGACCATTTAATAAATGCTTTGCCAACAATAGCTGAAGACAGAGCAATGCAACATGCCGCTTTACTTGCAAAGCAACCAGAGACCAACCAAAAAAGAGGTTACCTTTATGGCTTACCGATTGCGGTAAAAGACCTGAAGGACGTTGGTGGAGTAAGGACTACAAAAGGTTCTAGAGCATTTGAGCATAACATTCCTGAACGTTCCGATTTCATGGTAGAGAATTTAGAAGAAAAAGGAGCAATTGTCTTGGCCAAATCTAATACTCCTGAATTCGGGGCTGGTGCGACGACCTTTAATGACGTTTTTGGACGAACGCATAATCCTTGGAATATCAATATGACTTGCGGGGGATCTTCAGGGGGAACCGCTGCTGCGTTGGCGTCGGGGCAAGTTTGGCTTGGAACAGGAAGCGACTTAGGGGGCAGTCTGAGGATCCCTGCGAGTTTTTGCTCAGTAGTTGGTATTCGTCCAAGCCCGGGGAGGATCGCAGCTGGGCCTAAAGACAACCCCTTTGGAACCTTATCTGTGGACGGTCCAATGGCCCGAAATGTAGAAGATTTGGCACTAGCACTAGATGCTATGGCCGGATACAACTCCTCAGACCCATTAAGTTTACCGGCACCTGAAACACCTTATAGTGAATCAGTAAGAAACCCGATCGTACCAAAAAGGGTTGCGTATTCACCAGACTTGGGAATATCTGTCGTTCATTCTGAAGTTCGACGGGTAGCGGAAACTTCAATGGTTCATTTTGAAGAAATCGGCTCTGAAGTAACTGAAGCATCAATCGACCTTTCAGGTGCAAACGATGTTTTCCATGTACTGCGTGCTCATCAATATTTAGGCTCTTTGGGTGAACTAGTACGTGAATCTGGAGATCTAATAAAACCGGAAGTAATCTGGAACGTAGAGCAGGGTAGGGAGCAAACTGTTGAACGTGTTGCAGCTGCAGAAAGAGCCCGTGCAGATATATTCTATAAAACCGCTTCCTTTTTCGAAGAGTATGATCTGCTTGTTACTCCAACTGTTATTGTTCCACCCTTTAGTGTGGAGCTACGATATATCACAGATGTTGAGGGTGTTCATTTCGAGGATTATATTTCATGGCTTGTAATGTGCTCTTCACTAAGTTTGACTGCCTGTCCAGTTATTTCCATCCCCTGCGGCTTTACCGAGGATGGGTTACCAGTTGGTGTGCAATTAATGGCACCTCGAGGAAGAGAGGACTTGTTGATTTCTGCTGCTGCTTTATTTGAACAATCAACAGGCTTGGGAAATACAGTTCCAATCGACCCTCGTTAAACATATGGATGTGACTATGCAACGGATTCTTTGCAACCTAACAGATCGGGATATAGAATCTCGCTGTTTTGCTGAATAGAAAGCAGTGACTTATGACATCTAAGAAACATAAATTCCAAATAACGGCTGAAAAATTTCTTGAATCTGCTGGAATCGCTATCAACGGATCAAATCCTTGGGATATGACAGTACATGATGACCGTTTGTACGCACGAGTTTTCGCAGAAGGATCACTTGGGTTAGGCGAAGCGTATATGGATGGATGGTGGGATTCTGAGCAGCTGGATGAGCTGATAGCTCGCTGTATGGCTGCGAGGCTTACTGAGCAAATCCCTAGGAACCTTAAAACGTTAATGCTCCATGCACAGGCGCGTTTTGCTAACAGGCAGACTAAAAGCAGGTCCTTTATAGCTGCAGACGTACACTATGATTTAGGTAATGATTTATTTGCTGGAACTTTCGATTCTCGATTGACTGGTTCGTGTGGATATTGGGCTGAAGCTGACGAATTGGATGCGGCACAAGATGCTAAGCTGGATTTGATATGCAAGAAAATTGGCCTTAAACAAGGGGATAGAGTATTTGATATAGGTTGCGGCTGGGGCGCATTTATGGGATTCGCTGCAGAAAAATACGGAGCAATTTGCGAAGGGGTAACGGTCTCAAAGGAACAAGTTTCTTACATCCATGAGCGATATGCGAAATTGCCTGTTAAGGCTACATTAGCAGACTACAGGGATGCCGAAGGTGAATTTGATCACGTTGTTTCCATGGGTATGTTCGAGCACGTAGGGCCTAAAAACTACCGCACATATTTTGAAACAGCACATAGGTTGTTAAAGGAAGATGGGTTTTTCCTGCTACATACTATCGGAGGCCAAGCTTCTGTCTCTCAAATAGAATCATGGCTTGATAAGTATATTTTCCCCAACGGTGTCCTGCCGTCCCTTAAGCAAGTTGGCGAAGCTATTGAAGGATTATTTATGGTGGAAGATCTGCATAACTTTGGTGCAGATTACGATAAAACATTAATGGCTTGGCATCATAAATTCGAGAGTAACTGGCCGGCTTTGAGTAAAAAATATGATGAACGCTTTAGGCGCATGTGGAATTATTATCTTTTATCTTGTGCCGGCGGTTTTAGGGCTAGGCATATTCAGTTATGGCATTTTGTTTTAGCAAAGCGTGGTATAGCAGGTGGCTATACTTCAGTTCGATAGCGATATAAATGCCTAATAATTCAAGCTATACAATTGAGACTAAAGAACTTGTCCGGGAATTTGGACGTGCTAAGGCTGTAGATAGAGTAAACCTCTTTGTGAAACCTGGCGAGATTTATGGATTTCTGGGCCCCAATGGCGCTGGAAAATCTACGGTTGTTAGGATGTTAACTACGCTGCTTTTGCCAACCCAAGGAACTGCTAATGTAGCAGGATACGATGTTGTTAAGTCACCCACAGAAGTCAGGCTAAGAATTGGCGCAGCACTTCAAGAGGCAGCATTAGACAACAAACAAACTGGGAGAGAGCTTTTAGACCTCCAAGGCCGCCTATATGGTTTGAGCGGAAGTATTACAAAAAATCGAATTGATGAATTATTAGAACTTGTAGATATAGGCAATGCAGTTGATCGGTTGATTGAAACGTACTCGGGAGGTATGAAAAGAAGACTTGATTTAGCTGCCGCGTTAATACATAACCCTGCTATCCTTTTTTTAGACGAACCAACGACCGGCCTTGATCCAATTTCTAGGACGAAAGTTTGGGAAGAAATTCGCAGAATTAATCAAGAATTAGGCATGACTATTTTTCTAACTACGCAATATCTTGACGAGGCAGACCAACTAGCCCATAGAGTAGGCATTATTAACCATGGAAAGATCGTTGCAGAGGATAAACCCGACGTATTGAAAAAATCTGTAGGATCTGACGTCATTCTCGTGACACTAAAAGGATCGATAGAAGCTGCTGTCCAATTGTGTACTAAACTCCCATCAGTGAAAAACGTAGAGTCACATGGAAACCAGTTGACCGTTTCTGTTTCTAATGGTGCTCAAGCAATTGGGCCTGTAGCCATCGCTTTAAATGATTCGGGAATCCCGATTGATGAAATCACTTTGAGAACACCGACTTTAGATGACGTATTCCTCCATTTCACTGGACTCCGTTTAGCAGAAGAAGCCCAAGCAGAGGAATGGAAAGACCTGTGATTAAAAGCCATACTGGAAACACCCCACTTGCAAGAAAGGCGGGGTTTGTTATTGATGTACTGACCGTTGCTAGAAGGGCCATTCGGTCTATCCCACGTGATCCTGAAACGGTTGTTCCTGCAATCCTTTTCCCTGCTTTTTTCTTTGCCGTAAATATTGGTATGTTTCAAGACTTAGTTGATACACCAGGGTTTGATTTTAAAGCCTTCCAAATCCCAGTCGCTATTTTATTTGCAGTTACTGGAATATCTCGAGCCATGTCGCTTGTCCTAGATATTCAGGGAGGTTATTTTGATCGCTTGGGTATGACACCTGTTACTAGATTGTCGTTATTACTTGGATTAATGGTTGCGGACCTTGTTCTGGTTGTTTTGCTGACAATTCCAGTCCTCATTCTTGGTGCATTTGTGGGAGTAAGATTTGAAACAGGAATACCTGGCATGGTTGTCTTTGTGATTATTTCTGGGTTCTGGGGATTAGCGTTTGCAGGGTTTCCATACGCAATTGCACTTAAAACTGGAAACCCTGCAGCTGTGAATCTCAGCTTTTTAATCTTCATGCCGTTCATTTTTTTGGCACCAGTCTTTATCCCACGTGAAGCTATGACTTCTTGGTTGGGAACAGTGGTTATGTATAACCCTGTTACTTATCTTCTAGATGCCATGAGATCTTTGATTATGGTTGGTTGGGATTTGCAAGCTCTATTTCAAGGAGCTCTTGCAGTATCTCTTGTAGCAATTTTTAGTATGTCTTTGGCTCTATGGACACTCAGAAATAGAGTAACTAGAAAATAATCGAAAAGCACATTTGAACTATTCATCAAAATCTAATGGCCAAGATGCGATATTAAATAGAAATCCGACTGCAGGCATTTTTGCGTCTTACTTTGTTTGGAGTCTCGGTACTGGTGCTCAGAGCTTAGCAAGACCATTATTTGCCTTCATGGTTTCGGGTCAGATTTTCTTTGCACCACTTATAGCATCTACCAACGCACTTGCTAGAACAATTGCTGGTCCAATTACGGGATTGCTTGCAGACCGTATTGGACGAAAACCCATGGTGATTATTGGAACTATTCTGAGGGCAGGTTCTTCTTTTATTGAAATTTTTGTTGATTCATTCCTGCCTTTTGTAATCCTGGAATTTATTGGTCAGCTCGGTGTCTCGATGTGGGTAACCTCTTCCTCAGTTTTAATTGCCGATGTATCTAATGAAAATAACCGAGGCAGAATGGTGGCTTCTAGAACAATGTCTATGCGTGTAGGTATGATTCTGGGCCCAATAATTGCTGGGGCATTAGCTACTATTGATCTTAGATACGTATTTGCATTCAACGGAATAACTAAATCGGTAACTTTGCTGATGGTAATCTTCATGATTGCTGAAACTCGACCGGAGTCTGCACGCCAACGAACTGCAAAGGATTCAGCCAAGAGAGGCATTGATTTTAGTTTTTTTAAGACACGTGCTTTTTTCGCTTTGACAGTAGTCACCTTTGGTTTAAGTATGATGAGCCAGGGTGTTTTTATGTCCATATTCCCTGTCCACCTACAAGAAGTAATTGGTGCTACTGAAAACCAGATAGGTATTATCGTTACCCTCGCCGGTGCGCTTACTCTTGCAGTAGCTTTTCCAAACGGGATGTTTATAGACAAATTTGGCAGGAAAAAATCGTTAGTTCCGGGGCTTTTAATGTTGGGGATCGTTGCATTAGGAATAGCTTATACCAATACATATTTCGCCATGCTTTTCGTTGTAGGTTTTTATGGAATCGCGGAAGGGCTTGTGATGGGATCATCCCAAGCTTATGCAATGGATCTGGCTCCGGAAGATAGAAGAGGAGAGTTTCTTGGAGTTTGGGCAGTATTTCAAAATAGTGGCGCACTCATAGCTCCGCTATTAATTGGAGGAGTGTACGCGATATTGGGCTCTAAAGAGGCTTTTATTTTAGTTGCAGCTTGGTTATTTATCAGTGCACTTTTAATGGCTTTTTATGGCCCAGAGACTGGCGTAAAAAAGAGGAACAAGCAAACCAGTGATACTTAACCATCTAAGCTCGCAAAATCAGCTTTTGAATCTTATGGACTATTGGCTTTTCTATGATGTTTAGTGGTTAGGGAGCATTAGCTGCGTATGGAATACCATTTAGTAGAAACCGAAGAGGCAGTTGAGGAAATGGCTCAACTGGCCAGTAAAGTCCGTTTAATGGCTGTTGATACAGAATCCAATAGCCGCCATAGATTCCCTGAGCGTGTATGTCTTATTCAAATTTCCTTTTCCGGAACAGTTTTTATAATCGATCCTCTTAAAATTCAAAATTTAGAACCTCTACGAAAATTGTTAGCTAATAAAAAAATCACAAAACTATTCCATGGAGCTGATTATGACGTTCGTGGACTTAGTAGAGATTGGGGATTTGAAGTAAACGGCATTTTTGATAGTTACGTTGCAGCACGGATTTTGGGCTTTGAAAAACTGGGATTAAGCGGCCTTCTGAATGACGTATTGAACATTGAAATCCCCAAGGATCCTATGATTCAAAAACAAGATTGGTCAATTAGACCAATCTCCAATTTGGCACTCGAGTACGCAGCAGCGGATGTGGCTTACCTTGAAAACCTTTCCTTCGAGCTCATACAAGGATTGAGAAACCAAAAAAGAACTGGGTGGGCCGAGGAAGAATTCAAAAGACTTGAGAAAATACGATATTTGAAACCTGACCAAGATTCGTTGCTTTTTGCTATGAAAGAGTCAAGGGGGCTCGACTCTAGGGGCTTAGCGGTTCTGAAAGAGCTACTAAATTTTAGGACTCGTGCTGCTATTAATTCATCCAGACCTCCAGGCTATTTGATTCCTAGCGCAGTATTGGGTATTTTAGCGGCTAATCCACATCAAAAGTTAGAAGATGTTCCAAACATAACCCCTGGAACTATCCGTCGTTTTGGTAAGGGTATTCACACAGCAATCCGTGCCGGGTTATCGGGTCCAGAAATAGAGAGACCCAAAAAACTCTTTAAAAATGGCCGTTTTACTTCTTACTCTGCTAATCCTGTTATTAAGAGACGCTTAAGGAAAATTAAAGACTGGAGAACGAACCATGCAGAAATCCTGAAAATCGACCCTGCTTTGATTTGGCCCGTAGAAAGCCTGAAGCGCATGTCACTTGACCTTCACTCCATTAACAAGGAACTCAAGTCTGATGAAGTGAGAAAATGGCAAAAAAAGGAATTTGGAAAGTCTTTAAAGGACTCATTGAAATTGTTGGTCCGTGAGGAAAAACAGTACACTAAAAACTAATTCAAAAACTTTTGATTCAGTGTTTGAAAATAATTTTTACCCAATGCGATGTTCATTATTTCGGGCGAGGCTAATTCGGAATCATTTAAAGATTGAAGTTCATTACTAGATTGAGCAAGTAACACTTTGTAAATTGCTTGGACTGATGCTTGCAGAGTAGGGTGGCCTTTAATAATGATGCTCACGTTGTGATTTGCTAGTTCGTTTTCAGGAACATCAACCTCTGAGCCACCTAACATGACCGGAAGGCCCATTGCAGATTTAGATATCGATTTCAGGTCCTCTAAGCTGTTCACACCCACAACAAAAATAGCATCCACTCCCAGTGTTGCCAGTGTTTTTACTCTAGTATTAGCTTCATCAATTCCAGATGTTCGTAGCGCGTGAGTTCTCCCTACTATTACTGTCTCTGGATCAATGCGAGCTTCCAGAGCAGCTTTTGTTTTTGAAATCAGCTCATCCATCTCAATTAAATGTTCACCTTTTGCACCTTTGCGTTGAGGTAGAACTGTATCTTCAATGGTTACAGCAGCAACTCCGGCAATTTCTAATTCTCTGATTGTCATCATTACATTAAGGGAGTTGCCGTACCCATTATCTGCATCAACTATAAGGCTAAGATTGGAGACACGAGTTATTCTCTTCGCCTGCTCTACGAGATCATTTATAGATAAAAGAGCTATGTCTGGGGCTCCCAAAACTATGGCACTAGTAGCAGACCCAGCTAACATAGCTACGCTAAAACCTAAAGAATCGGCTAAACGCGCAGAAACTGGGTCGAAAACTGAGGCTGGTTGAATGCACAAACCACTAGCAAGATGCTTTCTTAAATTCTGCCTCTTTTTTGTTGAAGATAATATTTGCTCTTCAAATTTTGTCACGGATTAGCCTTTATTATTCCGCGGGATTGATAGTCCTGGTAAGTAAGTTCGCGATACCAGTTGTTATAGCTATAACAACAAAGCCAAGGATGATTGCGGTTATTCCTGCTCCCCAATCCCCTTTAGTGAAGTCATAGATCCCCCATACTACACAAACAATCAGCGTAAGCCATCCTATTCCCATCGTCATGCCAGTTCGCCACATATTTTTCTCCTTAAATCACATCGTAACTGCATAGTATATTAAAGCTAACTTACGTTCAAACGCTCTACGTTGAAAGGTAATGGGAATTTCCCATCAAATTTTTTTAAATCCGTTGGCCATTGCGATGGTGAGAGTTCATAAAAGACTTCGATTTCATTTCCATCCGGATCTAAGAAATAGATACCCATAGAAATTCCGTGATCTCCGTAACCTACTATGTGGGCATTTTCTTGAACCAAATGTTCGTGAAAGCTTTCAAGTTCAGCCATCGTGTCCATTTGCCATGCCATGTGATAGAGACCAACTCGATTTTGTTCGGAAGGTGCAATATTCGAACCCAAAGCGAGAAGACCAAGTTCGTGAGATTTGTCTTTTTGCTGCGGGGCACTCAAAAATGCCATGCGCTTACCAGCCATAGAAGTAACCTTCAATCCCAAAACTCTTTCATAAAAATCCACAGACCGATCCAGCTCACTAACCCGAAGCACTACATGTGCGAGTCCTGAAAGATTAGGCTTATTCATGCTAACTCCTTGTTTATGATTTTAACCAATTGTTGCTTTTATTAACATATCGATTGATTAGCCTTGACGCTGCTAATAAACTTCACGGATGACAACATTAAATTTTAGAGAACAAATACAAGAAGCGATCAAAGATTCAGGTTCCCGTTATGTTGAGGTTAGAGTTGAAGAAAGCGAAACACGACATTTACGTTACCGTTCCAAAGATTTAGAAGATATTGGTAGATCCAGTGCGTTGGGCGGATGCGTAAGAGCATTGTCTGGTTCAGGTTGGGGATTTGCATCTTTCAATAATCTTTCTCAACTCAAAGAGAAGGTTGCTCTAGCAGTACAGCAAGCGAACGTGTTAACCGGTGAACCTGTAAATTTGGCTGAAGTCGAACCAGTAGTATCCATACAAGGTCCTACTTTAGTTGAGGATCCTTCAACAGTGACATTATCAGAGAAGAAAGAAATACTTGATTCTTATGTCAATACGATGATGAGTACTGAGGGAGTTCAGTCTGCTTCAGTAGCTTATGGTGATTCGAATAAGCGTGTTTATTATGGAAATTCTGATGGAACTTACCTAGAACAAGAACGTGTAGACGTCAATTTAAGATTGTCGGCCATAGCTACCAAAAACGGAGATGTACAGCAATCTGGTATAAGCTTAGGTAGCCTCGGGGATTTTTCCTTCGTAAGGGATATGTCCTTTGATGCACAAGAAGTAGCTGATAAATCTATTGCTATGCTAAACGCACCATCCATTGAAGGTGGTGAATATACTGTCGTTTTAGATCCCATTCTTGCAGGTGTCTTTATCCATGAAGCTTTCGGCCATTTATCGGAAGCCGATCATATATATACCGAACCAAAACTACAGGAGATCATGCAACTTGGGCGTCGATTTGGAGGGAATATTCTAAATGTAGTAGATGGAGCGACTGTTCCTCAGCCAGGTCTTCGGGGTTCTTTTTCATATG
Source organism: uncultured Dehalococcoidia bacterium (assembly GCA_964391355.1). Lineage (GTDB taxonomy): Bacteria > Chloroflexota > Dehalococcoidia > Lucifugimonadales > Australimonadaceae. Next base: position 18,421 of record CAYMJY010000020.1, read on the forward strand.
ACGATGAAGGAGTTCCAGGGCAAAGAACTCAATTGATTCATGAAGGGATCTTGGTTGGAAGACTTCATTCACGAGAGACTGCGGGGAAGCTAGGCGAGCGTCCGACAGGTAATGCTCGAGCTATCAGTTATCGCTTCGCTCCAATTGTTCGAATGACCAATACTTATATTGAACCAGGGAAAGGTACGGCCGAAGACTTGATATCCGATGTGAAGGATGGAGTGTATGTGAAAAACTGGTACGGGGGTATGACTAGCATGGAAATGTTTACATTTTCTGCTGGTGAAGCTTATCGAATACGTAATGGAAAGATAGCGGAACTTTGTAAACCAGTAATGCTGAGCGGTAATGTTTTCACAACTCTTCAAAATATTGATGGGATTGCAAATGATCTTGAAATGAACCAAGGCGGCGGTTGCGGTAAAGCTGGTCAAAGCCCATTACCTGTATCAAACGGAAGCCCGCACATTAGAATTCAAAATTGCCTCTTGAGTGGTGCGTAAGTTGGAAGAACTTGCTAATGAAATTTTAGATAAAGCATTGAAATCTGCGGATACTGCAGAGGTTTTTTACATTCAATCAAATAGCCTGCCAGTTTCATTTGAGGCCAACAAAGTGAAATCTGTCGAGTCTCATGAAACAAGAGGTGCAGCGCTAAGGATTATAAAAAACGGACGAGTAGGATTTAGTGCTACTTCACGCCTTTCTGATCCAGATTTATTGGTGGCGTCAGCATTAGAGACTGCTGCATTAGGTCCTAATGCAGCATTTGATTTTCCTAATTTTTCGAAATTTGACGATGTTCCTGTTTCGAATACTCTGGTTTCTTCTATTTCCATTAACCAGATGGTTGAATTAGGAGATTCAATTGTCCAGGAAATCAGAACAACCTATCCTGACGTTCAAGTGGAAGGTGGAGTTGCTCGCAACGAAATGTCGGTCAATATGGTTAATTCTGCTGGCGGGTATTTTCATTATGACAAAACCACATTCGGATTTGGCTTTGAAGCAACTTTGATCAGAGGAGAGGACATGCTTTTCGTCCATGATGGACGTAGTTCAGTAGAGCCATTCTTCGAAATTGATGAAACACTAAACTCGATCTTCCGCCAACTAGAATGGGCAAAGAGTAGCGCGAGTATTAAAACTAAGCAGATGCCTGTTATCTTTTTACCTTCTGCAGTACCTAGTGTCATCATCAGTCCTATAGTTTCTGCACTTAGTGGGAAGAGTGTTTTGTTTGGTACGTCTCCATTAGCCGACAAACTAGGAGACCAGGTTTTTCCTTCTCAGTTTTCATTGACTGATGATCCAACCTTGCCTAATGTCCCAGGATCTAGAATTTGTGACGATGAGGGTGTCCCGAGCCGTGAAACCTTATTGATAAACAAAGGGAAAATCTCGAACTTTTATTACGATTTGCAAACTGCTGGCTTATCTAGTACTAACAGTACTGGCCACGGCGAAAGAAGCCTTGGCTCTTTGCCATCTCCAAGCACTTCTGTAATTTTGGTTGACCAGGGCGAATCAAAGTTTGAAGAGATGATTTCAGGAATTAAAGAAGGCCTTATTGTTGAGCATTTATTAGGTGCGGGTCAGGGTAATGCATTGGGTGGGGATTTTAATGCAAATGTATTACTTGGTTATAAAATTGAGAACGGCACAGTTGTAGGTCGCGTAAAAGACACTATGGTGTCGGGTAATGTCTACAAAGTTTTAAATCAGTTAATTTCTGTTGGAAATGACGGTCGATGGATTGGTGGTAGCTTGTATTCTCCAAGTATTCTTTGCGATAACGTTTCCGTAGCATCTAAGGCATGATTCAGTGTTTGAAAAGTTCTTCAAAAACTCTAAAGAGGAAAATTTTCCAGACCCGGATTTAATCCTATTAAGCGATCTCGACTTCGATGAGTTAGAAGATTTCGAAAACGAATGGTTGAGTTTGGATTCTGTTATTCGTCTAAAAGTAATTACTAGAACATCTGAACTAGCTGAAGAATCCGTGGATCTTGATTTTACTTCTTTATTCCGCTTGGCTTTGGATGATCCTGATAATGAAGTCAAAGAAAGTGCAATATTGGGACTTTGGGAATCTGAAGAACGAAGAGTAATTCCTAAGTTAAGCATGATTTTGCGCCAAGATCCTCAAATTTCTGTAAGAATTGCAGCAGCAAAAAGCCTCGCCCATTTTGCCCTAATGGCAGTCACTGGGAAGTTAATCGAAAAAGACAGTGATCGAATTTATAAGCCTTTGATAGAGGCACTACAAGATGAAAGTGAACCTATCGATTTGAGAAGGAGGGCACTTGAATCTGTTTCTGTATTTCAAAATGACGATACGACTAACTGGATTCTTTGGGCTTATCAAAACGAAAATGTTGATCTCAAACAGAGTGCTGTATTTTCTATGGGCAAATCGTGTAATCCGATATGGGTACCTACGATTGTAGAGGAGCTGACTAACGAGGAGCCTTCAATTCGTTACGAAGCTGCTACAGCAGCCGGTGAACAATTAGCGGAATCTGCTGTACCACATCTGATCGATATGATTACAGATCAAGATATAGAAGTGCGTACAGCTGTAGTTCAGTCTTTAGGTGTCATTGGCGGACGTTTAGCAAAGAAAGCACTACAAACTCTTCTGGAATCTGAAGATGATTTTACTAAAGAAATAGCGCAAGAGGCACTAACAGTTGCTGATTTGGATCAGCCTGGGGTAGATATGAGTCCTTAATGAACTTTCAAGAAAAGATCGAATACCCGGTGTCATCCGGTGGAGTAGTGTATAGAAACAGAGATGATAGCTTCGACATTGTTTTGTGTGGCAGATTGAAAGATGACTTATGGAGTTTACCAAAAGGCACGCCTGTTCCAGGAGAAAACCTAGAAGATACAGCTGTACGTGAAGTGTCTGAGGAAACGGGGTTGGAAGTAATAATCCAAACTAAGGTTGGCGTAATAAATTATTCCTTTGTAAATACCTTAAAAAATATAAAATATAACAAACACGTGCATTTTTACCTGATGTACCAAACTGGTGGTAGTTTTGACAAGCACGATCATGAATTTGATTCAGTTCAGTGGTTCCCAATAGAAGAAGCACAGAACATTGTCACTTATGAAAATGAAATTGGAGTAATTCTTAAAGCAAAAGAACTATTAACCATGGAACCTAATGCAAACCCAAGATAATGAAAATCAAAATGAGCTAGCGGTGCTGACTTTACGGCCTAAAAGATTAGAGGACGTTAGCAACGATTATTTATGGAGAACAGATCCTGAGCTAGCGGAACTTGATGCAACCGCGGTAATTAGGATGACCTTTTCAGAGTACAGGAGAAGGTACGAGGATGAATTAAGGTATCCGACTCCATGGGTTAAGCGTTTTGCCATACAAATTAATGACAATTTCCATATAGGGAATTGCATGGCTTATGACATCGATACTGTTTCCGGCCAAGCTGAAGTAGGAATAATGATTGGTGAAAGAGCATATTGGAGTAAGGGGTTTGGCCGCATGGCTATGAAGTTGCTAGTAGACGAAATTTTCATGAATGCAACAATAAAAACACTGTATCTGCATACCCTTGAATGGAACATTAGAGCTAGGAAGTCGTTTGCGCATGTAGGGTTTAACGAAATCAGGCAAGTCAAACGATCGGGAAAGAATTTCATTCTTATGCAAATGGACCGTATTTGATTATCTATAATCAAACTTGATCGTTAAGTTATAATTAATAAATTGTAGGGGTGTAGCTCAGTCTGGTAGAGCAGCGGTCTCCAAAACCGCTGGCCGTGGGTTCGAATCCTGCCACCCCTGCCATCTTTTCATTTAAACCATGTCTCAGAAGAGTACTTCCCTCCAGTAGACTGGTCATAAGTAACACTTGAATAATGACAGCCAGGTACTACCATAGCGCTTTCATTGTATTCCTCAGTACTACCAGACCAGGCTTCATAATCTCTCATATAATTCTCGATTGCTGATACCCAAATTGAACGGATACTCTCGTCAAGAAACAGAACCGGGCAGTGTCCTTCATTTATCCACCAATCATCAGTTGTACGATTAATCTGTAGCTCTACACGACCGTTGAGTCCGGTCTTTTGATAATCGGCAAGATTGCCGACGTATCCAAGAATTTGTCCTGCCCTGATTTCATGACCACGGATAATTTCTTGGCCATCAATTGTTAACGGAGTATTGCATATATCAGGCATTACCCTAGGGCGTGGGCATTCAATACTCGCTAGGTGGTCTATCTCTACTAGCCAAGTGTTTGGCGGAGGAGCGTTGCCAAGAGGGCTCGGAGGTCTTTTGTCGGACAATGGTTTTATAGCTATTGACCAATCATCCCAATCGGCATGCTGACCACCTGAGCTATGCCAACTTATCTTCTCAACTATGCCATCAATGGGCGCATATACTAA
>CAYMJY010000021.1:0-22737 GCA_964391355.1 uncultured Dehalococcoidia bacterium
TGGGGATTAGTTTAGCGGTAGAACGCCTGACTCTGACTCAGGTAGGCAAGGTTCGAATCCTTGATCCCCAGCCAAAATCTGACATTTTTGAGGAGTGGAAATGGCTCTTCGATCTGATCTTGAAGACAAATTCATTGAAGCAAATGGTTATCGTGTCAGATACATCGAGAAGGGTTCTGGCACTCCTCTCATTTGTATACACGGCGTCTCCTTGCCTATATCTGCTGATCAATGGACAGTAGCTATTGATTCCCTTTCTGAGCATTCACATGTTTACGCATTGGATTTACCGGGTTGGGGGCTTTCTGATCAGCCAAAGGCGGGATATTCCTTCCCGATGTGGGTAGAAACAATTAGGGATTTTTGTAATCAACTTGGTCTGGAACAGGTGGATTTAGCAGGCCAAAGCCATGGTGGTTGGGTAGCGGCATTATTTGCGTACAACTATCCACGGATAGCAAGGCGTTTGATTCTAATTGGTGCTGCGGGCCTTAACCCATTATTACCTTCAATGGCAGGTCGTAAAATCGAACTACCTGATCGTGAATCCTTACGAACACACCTTTGGAGGGAATGGACAGACCATGTGGAAATAACGGAGGCCCATATTGACGAGCTTTACCGACGTTCCCGAGCAAAAGGCCGCCTAGAGGCTTATCAGTCAATACAAGATTATGTTACAGACTTGGAAGTCAGAGATCGTTATGGACTGAGACAAATCCTTCCAACAATGGAGCTGCCAATACTGGTTTGTTGGGGTGATGATAATTCTGGTATTAGGGTTCGTTATGGCATAGAGGCTTTTTGGTTAGCGCCCAATACTCGATTATCCATTTCATACGCTGGAGATCACAGTTCTATGGGGTTTGCTCCAAGAGAATTCGAACGTGCAGTAAGAGAATTCCTCACTACAGATGATCTGAAATTTGTTAAATAAACATTTCATCTTTGCTCTTGCTATTCCATAAATTTACTATAGTATTCGCCCGCTGGAGTTTTGTTTGGGAGGACAAAATGGTTAAAGAAAAAGAAGCTGATGAAGTTTTATTGGCTATACATGACGCTGATGAAGCTGTAGACCGTACAGAGAGAGCTAAACCCTATTACAACTATCTCAATGCTGAACTCGGGCTGAGGGACCACTGGTATCCAGCGTTCTTTGGGCATGAGCTAGGCAATGGTGAAATGATGCCGCAAACGATTGCTGGCGAACGTATCTATTTCAAACGAGTTGCGGGGAAAATTTTTGGTGTTGAGGACAGATGTGTTCACAGGGGTGCTGCGTTTTCAAGCAAACCCGAATGCTTTAGTGAAAATACTATTACATGCTGGATTCATGGCTTTACCTATGACGTTCGTGATGGCGAGTTGATTGAAGTCATCACTGAGCCTGGTAGCAAGGCGATAGGAAAAATGAAGCTGAAATCTTACCCTGTTGAAGAGCATAATGGTGTTGTTTTCGTCTTCATAGGGGATTTAGACCCGCCCCCACCATTGAAAGAGGATGTACAGCCTAAGTTTTGGAATCCTGGATTAAAGTTCCATCCACTCCACAGGCATTTAATTAAAGCTAATTGGCGGTTGTCTTGTGAAAATGGTTACGACGCAGCCCACATATATGCACATAGGAATTCAGCGATTGTTACTGAAGTAGGCATTCCTCTGCCACTCGGTACCTATTCTCCTAATAAAGACTCATGCCTAGTGTATGAGCAGGATGGCGAAGCGAAAGGTGTAGTCAAACTTATGGGGGATCGGCCAGGTATCGAGGCTGAGATCAATGTTTGGGAAGCAACAATTGAAGGCAACCATGTAGTTGCTCAGAATGTAGACTTAGATAATCCTCCACCAGGTGTCGATATCGACGTCGGACTTTTTATGCCATGTGGGTTAGAGGTTGATTGGTTCCCTCAGCCAGGGATGATTCACTTCGAGTGGTATGTGCCTGTTGATGAAGAAAACCATATGTACATGATTACTCAGTCTCGCTATTGCTCTACTGAAGAAGAGGAGAGGCAATTCCACGAAGAATGTGAGACATCACTTGGCCCTCTAGTATGGAAAGAGCCAGCAGGCCAGACAGCTTATCCGGGAGATGGAGCCACATGGGGTTTCAACAATTTCGACCAATTTGGCAGAGCACATATGGAGCACGTATATGCTAAAGAAAATTGGTGGAACAGGGAGAGGTTGACCAAAGCAGATTACATTATCGTGCGTTGGCGGATGCTAGTTCATCACAATTTGCGAGGTATACAAAAGAGAGGTGATTGGGCAAATACAGGATCATGGGATCCAGAAAATGCTCCATTACCGATTAACTTGATGCGTGATCACGGATCCGACGGAAGTGTTCCAGAGTAGATCGCCAAAAAGTATCAGATATATGAAAAGGGGGACTCTCTGGTCCCCCTTTTCATTGTTATTAACTTAGCGTTTCAGACTTTTCCCTGGTGCAAGTGTCTATGGCTGCATAGATTGCAGCTTTGGTTACCTTAACCAAATCAGGAATGTAACTAAAGCCCATACCGCCTAGACCCTCCCATTCCTTAGGAGCATTAGCTGGTGGGAAGGGCATGCCGAACCTAGCAGTAGGTATCCCTAAGTTTCTAATAGCTGAAGCATCAGTTTGCCCACTCACGGGTGGAGGAGCTTCATGGGCTCTGCCCTCTGCGAATTCCCAACCGCGCATTGATGAATGAATAATCCAATTATTGGGATCAGTGGAAGCACCTGGGTAAGCAGCAAACATTTCCCAATCCATTTCTATGCTTGAGTCCGCAGACCTGATCGCTTCAATTGCGTCTCCGAATTGCGCTTTTACTGAAGCTGGTGAAGATCGAGGGTTACAGCGAATATCTACATAAATCTCGGTAGTAGCTGAGGGAAATGCTGGCCTGTAAGGCCAACCTGCTCTCAGAGCTGAAATATGCCCTTGAGGTGCACATTGTCCCGAAGTGTTTTTTTCTGTGTACTCCGGTAACCATTCTTCTAAAGCTAATAATACTTTTGCAGCAGGGACAGTTGAACTACGATAACCAGGTGTGCCCCTTGGAACTCCTGCATAACCCATTGTGCCTCTGACGGAAACCTTAAACCAGCACATGCCTACTTCTTCCCAAAAAACTGCCCACCAAGGCTTTGAAATGATACAAAAATCTGCTGTGACGCCTCTATTAATCATGTGAGTTACGCCACTTCCCAAACCATGGTTTTGCGATTCAGCATGTGGTGCAGGAGTCATAGGCATCCCTCCTCCGGCGAATGCTGCAATTAAATCTCCCTTCAAAGGAACGTTGGCTGCTTTGATTACAGTTATGGCTTCAACAAGAGCTGTGATCATTCCCTTGGGGTTTGAGGCACCTAGTCCAATAACATTTCCATTATCATCGATATAGGATGTGGGTATCATATCTTCACGTAATTCAGGGCCCACCCAAGGAACATCTTCTTCATATTCAGCACTTAAGTGAGTGTCGATTGGCGCATAGAGCATTAATGAAGCACCAGACCCTGAGCCCTTAAGCTTGCCTACAGCGTTGCCTGAGTTAGAGTCCAGAGTCTGATAGAAAGACTCTAATCCTTGATTCTTTAGATAATCCACAACAAACTTGCTTGCGTCTTTTTCATATCCAGTTGGACTATGAATCGAAGTGATGTCTTTATTGAATTGACGCATTCTATCTTCATCTATGAGCGAACACGCTTTATCGATCCATGACTGTTGCGATTCAGTTAAAGGCGCTTTCTTAGTAGCAATTTTCGAAATAATCTCTTCCGGCATAGTGGCCTCCATAGGTTTAAGTTTTCACATTTTCTTTTCAATTAGTTAGTGCGACCATGTAAAACGTCGGCTATACTACTTCACGTTGAAAATATTAAAAAGTCAGAACGTTGGCGCATTCGTCTAGTGGCCAAGGACATCGCCCTCTCAAGGCGAAGATCACGGGTTCGAATCCCGTATGCGCCACCATAATCAGAATTCGAATGACTATCTTAGATAAAGTTAAAGATTTAGTTATAACAACCCTAGAGAACAAGCGTCTCGTCATGATTGCTATCGATGGTTGCTCAGGATCAGGCAAGACCACTTTGGCATCTCACCTCCAAGAAAAATTATGTAATTGCCAGGTAGTTCATGCAGATGCTTTTTATATTCCCATAGACTTGGATGTGATGGCTAAACTAGGTCCTGAGGAAGGTTTTTACCGACATTATGATTGGCAAAGACTTAGAAAAGATCTTTTGTCTCCTCTTTTAGCTGGCCAGCAGGCTAGATATAGGACCTATGATTGGGAATTGAATGAAGTAGCTAGCAATGAAATAGTTGTAGAACCTCAAGGCGTTATTATCATCGAGGGGGTTTATTCACTATTTTCTGAACTTCGCAATTTTTATGATATTTCAATTTTTGTTGATACCCCTGCTGATGTGAGGCGCCAAAGATGTTTTCATAGAGAAGGTGATGAATTTGCCGCTGTTCGCGACAGAGCAACTTTTTATAGGCCACCGGATTTTTGGATAGATTTATGGATGGAAGCAGAGAATTGGTATTTGGCAAATTCTCAACCTGAGAAGTTTGCAGATTTTGTTGTTTCTGGAACTTGATTCACTTAGATTTGTTTTCTGGAAGTAAAATGTAATTATGGATAAAAAACCCACAACGCCAAAAAGCCCAATTGAACCTAGTCATTCAATTGATTCGGGAGCTGCTGAACAGGCAACACCAATAATTGAAGAATTAAGAAAAAAATTACGATCTATGGCCCAACCTGAGGTAGCCAAGAAAATTTCTAATTCATTTGGCCCGGATGTTCCTTGTTATGGAGTTGAATTTTCTCAAGTTAATCGTTTAGGCCAAGACACGATGCGTAGAGTGAGGAGTTCTGGCTTGCCACTGGCAATGGCGATTGCTGATCCTCTTTTTAGAAGCGGAAATATCGAAGAGGGAGTAATTGCCAACATTATTCTTTCGGCTCAAGCAAGGCTTATAGGGGGTGTAGAGTTTGAAGTATTTGCAGTCTGGGTAAAGCACTTAACTAACCCTTTAAATACTGATTCTTTATCCAGCCATTTAATTTCCCGTTCACTGGCGGGTAAACCATCTTTAGTGAATACACTGAAGGAATGGGCAAAAGACCAAAGTATATGGATGAGACGTGCAGCACCTATGTCCTTCGTACCTTTAGTCAGAGAAGGTCGTTTCGTTACTGATTCTTTGAGTGTGTGTGAGATTTTAATTGGTGATGATGACTATTTTGTTCAACAAGGCGTTGGGAATTTATTAATGGAGGCGACTAGGCTGAACGCTGAAAGAGTTGTTGATTTTTTGCAACATAGGAAAAACCAAACGAGTTCAGTCATTTTAAGGTTAGCCGCAACTAAGTTGAAACCTGCTCAACGTTCTATGCTTCTTAACAAATAATATTTAGGTTATGAGTGATTACCATAATGCGTAAGGCCTATCGTGGTTTGTTTTTTTCAGTATTAGTTGGGGTAGCGGGCGTTGCTGTTGCAGTAATACCCGCACTTTTTATTCAGTCAGTTTTCATTGGATCTGCTCAGAGATGTCAAGATTTAATCAACTTCGAGCTTGCGGCGTACGATGTTGTTTCAACAAATTGTGCAGAAAGCTTGTTGGATATCCCACTCTGGTTGCCTTATTGGATTTTGATCGGAGCTGGGTTAATGGGTGCATTAGGAGGTTTAATTTACGGAATAATTGACCCTAAAGGATATAAACGTACTCAGGAACCGCCATGGCTGCCCTTCTAAACCGCTACTCTAAATTTACGCTTTCTGTTAATTTTTCTATAACAACACTTTGGAGCGCTCAGAGTTTCACAAAAAGTTCTAATAAATGAGATATTCGAATTTGAGAAAAATCCACCTTTTAGCATTGTCGATGTTCGCTTTGATAGCTACATCTTGTGGAATCCTTACTGATCAAGGATTCATAGTTTTCGTAACGGGCAATGAAGGTGATCGAGATATTGCGGTAATCCGCCCTGACGGAACCGACTACCAGCTTATTATAGGCCATGAAGCTGATGATTTTGCCCCAGTATGGTCATCTGATGGCAGGCGCCTTGCATATCTGTCTAACAGGGATGGCAATGTGGAGGTGTACGTCACTTTGGTTATTGATAGCAAGGGAGATTTTTCTCAAGAATTATCAATGAGGGTGACTAATACAGGAGTTGATGAAACTGAAGTAATTTGGTCTCCTGACGGGAAAAGAGTAGCTTATGTTTCTCCGGACGGAATGAATAACTCTCATCTCTATTGGGTAGATTTGGATTCACTTAGACCTAATCGACTTATTTTCGATAAATATGCTGAAATAGATCCTGCCTGGTCTCCGTCTGGAGAATGGATTTCGTTTACAGTGCTTGACTCAGAAGGCACTTCTCAAGGGATTTTCATGCGAAACCCAGGAGGCGTGAATAGTCTTCAGGTAACTCAAACTGCTGATTACTCTTCGACTTGGTCTCCCGATGGTAAGAAATTGGCCTTTGTTTCTAAGAGAGATGGCAATTCCGAAATTTATATAGTGGATGTTGGGCAAGACGGAAGTTTTTCGCAAACACTGAACATTACAAATAACCCTGCTAACGAATGGTCCCCAGTATGGTCAGCAGATTCAAAGCGGATCGTATTTCTATCAGATCGAGCAGAAAGCGCTGACATATTTATTGTCAGCGTTGAAGGAGGGGAAGCCCTACCTTTAACAGCGAACACGCTCAGTGAGAGTGAATTAGTATTTGGTCCTACTAATTCATTAGTCTTCAATTCTGACCCAAATGATAAACCGGACCTTTTCGTTCTCAACATTAATTCGCTGGAACAACATAGATTGACTAAAAATAGCGTTCCAAACACTCATCCTGACTGGTAGTTGTAAGTTTTATCTATTTATTCTCAGCAAGTTTTTCAAGCTCTTCAGCTGTAGTAACCTGTGAGATTACTTCCAAGAAATTTGCGAGGTCGGAACTATTACTTCGGACTTTTTCAATTTGTTCAAGCAGAGGGCTTTTTTCTCCCGATCTTGGATCAGCAGCATAAGATCCATAGAAAGCAAAGTAAGCAGTATTCAATTTCCGAATTTCAATACCATGGTCCAATAATTTAGTTCGGCGCTTTTCAAGCCAATCTTCTGATTCTTTTACGAGTCCTTTATCTAATAAATCTTCGAGCTTGAGTCTCGTATCTAGCATAAAACCCCTAAAGTCAAAGTCAATTTTACTGGGTTGGGTTTGAGAACTAGTAACTGATTTTATTTCCAACTTGCTATTCGCTTGGGCGCTTACTTCGCTTCCGACTATCCCGGCTACAGTTTCATTGATAGTTCGGATGTCACCACCTGCCCACCATTTTTTGCCTAGGGGTCTAAAAAACAACCAGTGGTGTGCCCATTCATGGGCGATCATCTCTAACGTATTTAACGGGGACAGGTATGGAGAAACTTGTGATGGGTAGGTTGCTAGACCACCAATTCTGATGATTAAGGCGGATAGATTTGGGTCAGAACTTTCCACGGCATTTTCGATTTGTATTTGTGAAAGCAACTCAATATTAGGTTTCAGTAATACATCATCTAATCGCTCAATTTTATTTTTAGGAGACCTAACCAATAACAGGGCCCCTTTCTCAAACGCAAAGTCAACTGGCGGCCAATTAAAGGGACCAATTTGGTCAATCACGCCTAGATCAACAAGGGCCTCATTAATTGTTTGCTCATAAATCCTTTCTACATAAGGCTCGAGATACGATTGGCTTAACTTGAGGCCTACCAATTCATTCCGGATTGATGTCAATTCTTTTGTATTTGCTTGGTCGACTGATGAAAGTAAGCTCGAAAGCTCATTTTCAAGAACCTTAATATTTCTTGATAGTTCAGAGAAATCGGTCAAATAGGTGTTTTTGTTTGCAAGGACAGATTCGCCTTCGTTATTTCGAAACCGGTACGCATACACCCATTTATCGAAAAAGTGGCTGGTTTCCCATTTAATTAGATTGTATCTAAATGGTTCAGTGATTTTGCTTAAATTGCCTTCATCCCTTGTTGCCGTGGGAGCAAGCATTAAAAACAGGAGAGCAACAAAAAATGAAGCTATGGATATAAGTAACGCTCCGAACAAGTCTCCTCCAATAATTGGTTTTAATTAAAAAAATTGCCATTCTTTTATTTTCGAGACTACAATGCGCGAAAAGTTGCATGGGGATGCGTATTGTGGACTCATTCTTTTATTTTCGAGACTACAATGCGCGAAAAGTTGCATGGGGAGGCGTACTGTGAATCTATTCGAAACAAGTAAATTGCGTAATGTTGCGCTACTTGCACATTCTGGTTCTGGTAAAACATCTATTGTTGAAGCCATTCATTTTGCCTCAGGAGCTATAAATCGACTCGGTAAAACAGAGGATGGAACTACCGTATCTGACTTTGAGCCGGAAGAGCATAAGCATCATACAAGTCTACAGCTTAGTGTAGTGCCATCAATTTTTGATGGGTACAAGATTAATACTGTAGATACTCCGGGCTATGCAGATTTTATAGGCGAAACCCTTTCTGCTTTATCGTCAGTTGACTCAGCCATTGTTGTTGTATCTGCACCATCAGGTGTGGAAGTCGGCACCGAGATCGCATGGCACCATCTACAAAAAAGAAAAATCCCAACCTTAATATTCATCAATAAAATGGATCGCGAAAATGCTGATTTTGAAGGTTCTGTCAAACAAATTCAGTCTATTCTAGGGCCACAGTGCGTCCCAATTAGTTTGCCTAATGGAACGGAAGCTGCGTTCTCAGAAACGCACTCTGTTCTAAATAAGAATAACCCTCAGGGATTATCTGCCGCTATTGCTGCAGCACGGGATGAGTTGGTCGAAAAAATTGCTGAGACAGATGATGGATTAACCGAAAAATACTTAGACCAAGGGGATCTTGACGATTCCGAAATAGCTGAGGGACTGTCAGTAGGAGTGAAGAGTGGACAAATAGCACCTATCTTGGCGGGATCCTCTATAACTGGCGTGGGTATTCAAGATCTTATGAAAGCTATCGTTGATTATCTGCCTTCTCCTTCGGACGCAGGCTTAATTGCAGAAGACCCTGCAGCAGCATTTATTTTTAAAACATCAGCAGATCCGTTCGTTGGGAAAATCTCGTATTTTCGAGTAGTACAGGGAACTATGACCCCTAATACGGATCTTTGGGATTCAAATAAGAACCAATCTGAGAGAATTGGGCAGATTTTCGCTCCAGTTGGTAAAATCCAAAATTCGGTCACTAGCCTTGCTGTGGGTGATATTGGAGCCGTTACAAAACTGGCTCACGCGGTCACAGGGGACACTTTGACTGCCAAAACGCATTCTTTTGAGGGACCGGTTATCGAATTTCCTGCACCTGTTTACAGCGTGGCCGTTCACCCCAAAACGCAGGCAGATCTAGAAAAAATGTCTACTGCGTTGAATAGACTTTCTGAAGAAGATCCTTCGCTAAGGCTTAAACGGGATTCAGAAACAGGAGAGTTAATAGCAACTGGATTAGGAGACACGCATGTTGATGTTCTGGTTGAACGAGCTAAACGAAAATTCGGGGTTGATCTAGAACTCCGCGTTCCTCAAATACCCTACAGAGAGACCATTTCAAAAATTACAACATCCGAATATCGCCACAAAAAACAGAGCGGTGGGCATGGTCAATATGGTCATGTGCTGATCAGGCTAGAGCCTTTAGAAACTGGAAGCGGGTTTCAGTTTGGCACAGAAGTTGTTGGGGGTAATGTTCCCAAAGAATATATTCCAGCAGTCGAAAAAGGCGTACAAAAAGCCATGAATGAAGGTACAGATGGTTTTCCAGTGGTAGACCTTAAAGTGGTACTTTACGACGGGAGTTCACATTCAGTCGATTCCTCTGGCGCTAGCTTTGAAATAGCAGGCACAATGGCTTTGAAACAAGGAGTGCGTGATGCGTTGCCTGTCTTACTTGAACCGATAATGCAGGTAAAGATAAATGCACCCGAAGCATCTGCGGGCGCCGTAGTAGGCGACTTAAACACTCGGAGAGCTAGGATTAATGGAATGGCCTCTCAAGATGGTCTTGCACATATTGATGCAGAAGTACCGCGGTCGGAAGTTCAACAATGGTCTACTAGCTTACGTGCTTTGACGCAAGGCCGTGGTAGTTTGGCAATTGAATTTGGTCGTTTTGGTGAAGTACCAACACATGTTCAGCAAAAAATAGTTGCTGAAAAGAGTAAATAAACTCGCTTGTGAAAAAGTCAGGATGGCTCTGATTGTGACCACAAAGTATGGAAGGGACCATGACCTCTGATCATTGACGCCAAGGCTCTTCTTTCCCATTGCCTTAATTCTTGCAATGATTCTTCGCATTCGTCTTTTTCACTCTTGTTTGGATATTCTTCAATCTTGCGCAAAATGAGACTCCAAACCATTGAAGAAGCGAGACTTGAAATTGAATTAGTCCAAGGAATAATTGCAAGCTCTCTTGCATGTTTTAAGTGAGGGCGAGATTGGTTAATTTGGCGTAGTCTTCTCTCTGCAGAACCTAAAGGAGGGGAAACATACACCTTTGGAGGATCGTTTTCTTCTTGCCTACCATCCAAGATTAAACATTGGTTAATGAAAGGCAGGATAATGCAAATTATGTCTGACTGTTCGGCTTTTTGAAGCGCTTCAGACATGTCATGATCAGAATCTGATTGCATTGACATCATTTGACCTCCTTAGAATGGTCTAAAAGTTCGTGCAACTGATCAATAAATGCTGGTAATACCTTGGCCCAGTCACCTATTACCCCAAATCGTGATTCTTTAAATATAGCTGCGTTGGGATCTTTGTTGATTGATACGATATCACGAGCACCAGTAATTCCGGCTAGATGTTGACTTGCTCCTGAGATACCTATAGCAAAATATAAATCTGGGCTTACCGCTTTTCCAGTAAGTCCAACCTGGCAACTATGAGGAACCCAACCTGCATCACAAGCAGCTCTTGAGGCACCAATTGCGCCGTTAAAAATAGCGGCTAGGTTTTCAAGATGAGCAAAAGATTCTGGGCCACCTAATCCTCTACCTCCGCTGACTACTACTCGTGCATCTTCGAGTTTTACTCCCGTTGCTGGAGGATTATGATGTTCAAGGACATGAATTTTATTAGTTTTTGATAACTCGTTTTCTGCCAGATGAACATATTTGGGGATTGAACCACTATTGCCAGTGAATTGCTCGTAAGAACCTATTCTTAAAGAGACAACTGATGGTTCAGATAGACATTTTATTTCTGCGATGGCACTACCACCGTAAACTGGGCGAACTGTAATGAGATACCCATCATCCGAAAGGGAAAGCGAACTACAATCATGTGCAAGTGCTGTGCCAAGCACGTGAGCGACTTGGTTGATTAGCCCCCCGCAAAAATCTTTAGGGGCGACAAGGCAGCTGGAATTACTTTCTATTGCGGTTTTTGCAATTAGGTTTACCTTTTGTTCTTCCTGAAGACCAGGAGGTGTTACAAAGACAGAATCTGCACCCCTACCGAACAACACCTTTTCATCAAAGGGTTCATTGCTAAACAGAATCAACCCAATCCATTTTTTTGAAATCGTATGCGCCCCGGTTATAGCTTCGAGGGTGGCTTTGCTTAGGGCGTTGCTCTCTACTTCACCCACGACTAATACATTATTCAAGTACAAGAATCTCCATCTAGATTAAATTTTGCTCTCGCATGCGAATTGCAAGTTTTCTACCTGCGTCCTCGTCACTTTCAGCTTCTATGATTTCAGTTATCCTTGAGCTGTTGGGTTTGCTAAGAGAGACCAACTCAAAAGCATTTCGGAAGTTTGTAATTCCCAAATCTTGAATCGAAATAAACTCAGGCTCTGACCGCTTTGACTGCATTATGCCTCTCATCGTTGGATATCTGGGTGTCCCTAATTCATTCGATACAGTTACGACGGCGGGCAGCTTTGATGTGGCCAAATCATGCCCATCAAACAAAATTCTTTCGACCCGCAGCATATCTTTATCAATTTCAACTTTCCTTGCTAGCGCAAAAACTGGCCAACCTAGCTTTTCTGCTAAACCTATTGGTACTTGGGCATTGTCCCAATCGGACGCTTGGCGACCAGAAAGTATTAAATCCACATCACCGATTTTCCGCACGATGGCCTCTAATGTATCAATAATTGGCAGAGGGTCAATTGCTTGTTCAAATATAGGGTCTTCCACAAGCACTAGAGAGTCAGCCCCCATCGCGAGAGGTTTTTTGATCACATCCATGACGAAGGAGTCACTTAACGAGACAACAATTATTTCAGTATCTAACCCGCTGTCTCTAATTCTTAAAGCAGCTTCAATTGCCTGCTCATCGTAACCATTGATAACCGGAGTGACGTTCGGAGGTGTTGTTACCCTCATGGCAGACGAATCTAAGAGGAAGGCAGATTCAGGGATTTCAGGATCAATGACCTGCTTTACAAGTACAACAATTTTCTTGGCCATCCAGCTAGTTCCTGACTCTGTTTACCTTAAAGAATCCTAGCATTCTTAACAAACAAGCTGCAAGGAGCATTGCATTGCCTTGTGCGTATCCTTGTTTAATCCGGATACTATTGGCATGCTTCCGCTGACATTAAAATTAAAAAACTTTCTTTCATATCGAGATGATGTCCCAGTACTGAATTTAGAAGATGTACATGTTGCCTGTCTGTGCGGACCTAATGGTCACGGCAAGTCAGCAATATTGGATGCCATTACGTGGGTTTTGTGGGGCAAAGCCCGAGGTAGGACGCATGATCAGTTAGTTCATGAAGGACAAAATGAAATGTCAGTCGGGATGGAGTTCGAGAATGAAGGACAAAGGTATAACGTCATTCGTCGGTTTTCTCGAGCTCGAAGAAACACGCAATCTTCGCTGGAGCTTTTGATTCAGTCCAATGGCGATTGGGTTCCCATTACTTTGGATACAGTAAAGCAAACGGAAGTACTCATTGAGCGTACAGTCAATATGGACTACGAAACTTTCGTGAATAGTGCATATTTAATTCAAGGCCGAGCTGATTTGTTTACTATGTCAACGCCGTCACAGCGTAAAAATGTACTCTCAAGTATTTTGGGATTGAGTGTTTATGACAGACTTAGCGAAAGAGCTAAAAGGAACTTAAAAGACTCACAATCGACTCTTGATTTAGGTGATGAAATTATTCGCAGATTGGAACTCGGAATAGCCAATAGAGAGGGCTTGGAAAATAACCTAGTAGAAGTAACTCAGGAGATTAGCCATTCGGAATCCGCTTTCAATTTAGTTGAATCAGAATTGTCTCTGTCACGAAAGCACTTAACCTTAATGCAAGCGCGACGTGAAGAAATTAATGAGATAGAACAAACTGCAGAAAAGATTAAATCATGGTTTGTGATTTCTGGTTCAGAAATCACAGATATTCAGTCACGTCTTCGGAATTGGAATAATCTAATTGTAAGGTCTGATGAAATAAAGATTGGATATAAACAACTACAAGATGCTCGTGATGAATTATCCAGATTAGGTATTCAATTAAATAATGTAAATGAGATGGAAAGAGAGCTTGCTGCTCTTGAAAGCCTTATTAAAAGCAGCAAGGATAAGCTTCAATTTGACTTATCGAACATCCACAAAAAAATCAGCCATGAACTTGAACCATTAGTATCAATGATTCCTGATTTTGAGGAAAAGACAGTTTTCAACAACCAAAGCATCAAAGAATTAAAGGCTCTTGAAATAGAAATTGACGATTTGTCAGAAGACCAAAAGCGCCTTCTGGTTGAGGCAGAAGGACTTAAGGCTCAAAACGAAGTCTTGAAGGTAGAAGGTCAATCTACTAGAGGTAAATTGGAGCTGTTGGTAGCGCATAGCCATGATGGTGAAGTAGCTTGCCCATTGTGCAATAGCATGCTTGGCAACCTGGGAAGGAGCAATCTTGAAACTTCGTATCAGGCTGAAATCCAACACCAATTAGAGCTTTACGGACAACAAAATAACAGAATAAAACTCCTAATCGATCAAGCATCACAACTAGAAGCTCAGGTAAAACAAAAGCGTGGAATTTATCAAAATAATAAAACAACTCTTGAGGAAGAAAGAGTGCGGTTAGATATTTTGCTCAATGAAGCGAAGCAAGCATCGCTTCAAATAGAACAAGAACAGATAAGCATATTAAAAATTGAACGTGAGTTAGGAAATAATAACTTTGCTCTCAATGAAAGCATTCGCACCAAGGAAATCAAATCTCAACTTAAAAAAATTGCATTTGACTACAATTCATTTGAAATTCTTGCAAAGCGGACTGAATCATTAAAACAATGGGAAGTTGAGCACCAAGGCTTGACTGAAGCAAATAGCCGTTTAAATGATGATCAGAAATCTTTAGGCTTAGCGCTAACAAGGCACCAGCAAGCTGAAGATGAGTTAAAGAGAATCCAAGGGCAGCTCGCTCAAACAAATGAAGACCTCAAGGGCCTGCCAGAATTGGAAACATTGGTAAATGAAATCGAATCTCGCTATTCTGAATTACTAAAAAGGAAAAATGAACTGCACGTGCTTCATGGGTCAATCACGCAACAACTGAATCAAATTTCCGAAACAGAACTAGAGCTTAAGTCTCAAAAAGATTCCAGATTTGAAATTGAGAATGAATTATCGATGCTTTCTGATTTGGCAGTTGCATTTGGCAGAGGGGGAGTGCAGGCACTATTGATTGAAGCTGCTATCCCTAGACTAGAGGATGAAACCAACGCTCTATTATCTAGAATGACGGATGGTAGGATGGTTCTCCAATTGCATACACAACGCGAGAGACGCTCTTCTAAAGCGGATGACCCTATAGAGACACTCGAGGTTACCATCAGTGATGAAATAGGCACTCGCCCATATGAGATGTTTTCTGGGGGTGAGAGATTCAGGGTGGATTTAGCATTAAGAATTGCGCTTAGTAAGCTACTAGCATGGAGATCTGGTGCTCGGTTACCAACTTTATTTATTGATGAAGGATTTGGCACTCAAGATGCTGAGGGCAGAGATAAAATAGTTGATGTAATCAAAGCGATTGAGGATCAATTCCAGCGTATTCTTGTAATTACTCATATGGAAGAAATACAAGAAGCTTTTCCTGTAAGAATAGAAGTTTCAAGAAAGCTAGGATCAGGATCAACTTTTGTAATCACATAATGCGAATTATCTGGTTAATAAAAAAACCACACTTAGTATTTCGATTGCATCACAAGACTCATATGCTTATGCTCATGATATGTACGTAATTGGCACTGCCGGACATGTTGACCATGGAAAGTCATCATTAATAGAAGCACTAACAGGGATAGATCCTGATCGCTTACGAGAAGAAAAAGAGCGCGGTCTGACTATTGATTTAGGCTTTGCTTGGTTAACGCTGCCAAGCGGTAAAGAGGTTAGTATCGTTGACGTTCCAGGCCATGAACGTTTCATCAAAAATATGTTAGCGGGTGTGGGTGCTATTGATCTCGCAATCTTGGTAGTTGCTGCTGATGAATCAGTCATGCCACAAACATTGGAGCATCTTTCTATTATCGACCTTTTGGAAGTACGAACAAGCGTTGTTGTTATTACAAAGTCGGATTTAGTTGATGATGATTTGCTCGGTCTAGCCACACTAGAAATTGAAGAAGCAATTCAGGGAACAAACCTTGAGGGTTCTTCAATAGTTTGCGTTTCTTCCGTAACTAAGGATGGTTTTGGCGAGTTGGTTCATTTATTAGACGTGGCATTGGGGAAATTAGGGGAACACCTTGATTTAGAGCGCCCTCGTCTGGCAATTGATCGGTCTTTTAGTATCCCTGGTTTCGGAACTGTCGTCACAGGTACTCTAATCGATGGAATGTTAAGTGTTGGGCAGGAAGTTGTTTTAGCACGCACTGGGTTGAGGAGTCGAATTAGAGGTATTCAATCCCACAAAAATCACCTTGATTCAGCCAACCCAGGCACGAGAGTAGCTATTAATTTAAGTAGTATAAAAGCAGAAAATATTCTCAGAGGAGAGATTTTGACGATTCCTGGTTGGTTGAATGCGACTCGCGCAATTGATGCAAAAGTCAAAATTCTAGATTCAGTTTCGCGTCAAATTAGACATAACCTGCCTATCACAATACATTCGCACGCTGCAGAAACGACTGCGAAATTGCGGTTGCTCGATTCCGATTTCCTAAAACCCGGAGATGAAGGCTGGGCTCAGATCTGGTTGGATGAACCCCTTCCGCTGGTTAGGGGAGATAGATTCATATTCAGATCTTCAGACCAGACACTAGGAGGCGGTTTGATCGTTGATTTGGATTCAAAAAAACATCGTCGCAATAATCCTAAAGTCATTGAGTATCTGGGAGCTTTGACACAAGACGATCCTCTCGTGAAATTGACCACAGCATTGGAATCGATTCAACCAGCTGGTGCTGTTGAACTTTCTAAATTACTAAATACACCTCTAGAATCAATCGTTCCTTTGCTTAATAAAGGAGTGTCTTCGGGATCCATTTTTCCTTTGGCAAACCCTATATCCGAGACTACCTTGTTGTTGACGCAGAGTGGCTGGGCTTCAATCTCGCAAAAAGCAAAAAAGACGCTTACGGATTTTCACACGAAACGACCTCTGAGATTAGGGATGTCTCGTGAGGAATTCCGTAAACGTTTAAATTTGGAAGGTCGGTCAGCACAGCCAGTGTTAAATGTACTTTTGGACTCGGAAGTTGTGATAGAAGACGGTACTGTTGTTCGTCTTAAAACTCATTATCCAAAAATTTCCGACCAGCAACAAACTCAACTAGACAATTTCCTAGCAACGCTTTTGCAAACCCCATTCCCAGTAGATCAACCTAGCCTTTCAGTTGATTTACTGGGACTTTTGGTTGAACGAGGACAAATAATAAGATTGAGTAATGGTATTGTGATGGAAACAAATCATTACAAAATGGCGGAGTCCAAAATCATCGAAAATGTCAATGAAAGTGGTGAAATTTCACTTGCAGATGCGCGTGATTTGCTTGTAACCAGCAGAAAGTACGCTCAGTCAATTCTGGAGCATATGGATGATGAAAAGATCACTAGGCGAATCGGTGATGTCAGAGTACTTCTTTGATCAATAGTTAGATCAAAATAAAGCGGGAATGTATGCCCATAGATTTTTCTAAAACATTGACGCAGTTGCCAAATTTAATTGATAGGCTCAATTTCACACTTGTCAAAAAAAATAGAAAATTAAATAACGCACAGCTGGCAATAGAAAATTTAAACGTTAACGAAACAAACTCAAGAGCTTTAAATGGCAAAGCAACTTGGCTTAGCTCAGGCCTGATCGAGCACCCTGTTAATTCTTATGTAAACCCTCCGTACGATTCAGATCATATTGTGATTGCAGTAGACGGGTCGCATGTCGATGTCGACCGCCATGCTTCTGCCTTTTATTACTTAATTAACATTGGGTATGCGTATTTGAGATACGGAAACCATCCCGATGCGAATCTTTGGAACCATCCATTTTTATTCGTAAATGATTCTGATTTAACGTTGGATGATTTGGATTCTATGCAATCGATTCAAATTGAAGGACCATTGCTTGGTATTAAACGATCAATCATGGAAGTAGAGGCGATAGCTCAATTAGTTGAGGAAGAGCAAACTGAACTACCAATCATTGCACTTTTGGACGGTTCGTTAATATTTTGGAGCTTAACGGGGCATTCGTATCCTGATTTTGTAAGAGAAACTTTCTTAGAGAAACAACTGATGGGCGCTTTAGATAGGATTAAAACAGCTGGGAGTTTACGCAAAGTTGCCTTAGCCAGTTACATCAGTTTGCCTCGATCCAAAGAAGTAGTAAATTCTTTACGATTGAGTATTTGTCCCTATAATCCAATCGATTGCAATTTGCATTGCGGTTCTTTACCTTCAGAAGGTAGACCATGTGACGACGTGGATGGATTGTTTGATATAGACCTAATGCGAAAAATCCTAAAAAAGAACGAAAGATCAGCGATATTTTTCAGCAACTCGAACGTTATGGATCACTATAAGGATCATCGGATATGTTACTTTTATGTTAATACAGGTTCTGAAATTGGCAGAGTAGAATTGCCTAGATGGGTAGCTGAAGATGAGCAATTATTAAATCTTTTACATTCGGGGTTGATTGCACAGTTATCAAAAGGACAAGGGTACCCAATAGCGATTCAAGAGGCGCATGAGCAGGCAGTAGTGAATACAAGCGACCGTGTGCACTTGAATCAACTAGTTCAAGAGTTAATGGTAGGAGAGGGACTGTCGGTAGATACTTCTGAGAAAGCTAGATCTAAAAGAACGCGATTTATTTGAAGAAAAGTAGATTCGTATTTTTTTGTGATAGACTCGCGCACTTCAATTCATGAATATAATTGGGGGTTTCCTTGTCAACTGAGTTTCTAAAAACAGGTGGAGTTACCTCACCAAAAGCTTTTGTTGCTGGTGCTGTTTACGCCGGAATCAAAACGTTTAGTGAGGATAAATTAGATTTGGGGATTTTAATGTCTGAATCGCCCTGTATTACTGCCGGAACATACACTTTAAACGAAATAAAATCGGCATCGGTAGTTTTAACAAAAAAACGCGTCGATGATGGCAATGTTAGAGCAGTTGTAGCTTCTAGTGGTATTGCCAATGCCGTTGTTGAGGCTGGCATAAAAGATGCAGATGATTTAGCTCACCTAGCCGCTGCTCATGTTGGAATAAAAGATGAGGAGATGGCTATTTGCACTACAGGTTTAATAGGTGTTGAACTACCGATGGCGCTGATACGATCAGCTATGCCTAACATAACGCTTTCAGATCAAGGCAGCGATCAATTCGCACGCTCAATTCTAACAACAGATTTAAAAGCAAAATCAGCAGCTATAAGCTTCAAGATCGGTGAAGAGAATATTGTCATCGGAGGATGCGTTAAAGGATCAGGAATGATTCATCCGAATATGGCAACTATGCTCGCCTTCTTCACTACTGATGCTAAAGTCGAACGTGATTTTTTGAGCTACGCGCTTAAAGAGGCGGTGGATGATACTTTCAATATGACCTCAGTCGATGGTGATACGAGCCCTAATGATACTGTTTTACTTCTTGCAAATGGTGCTGCAGAAAACAAACTACTTAACGGAACTTCAGATGGATCCTCAGAGTTCATAGATGCTTTAAGAATGCTTGCTTCACTTCTTTGTAAAGAACTTGTCGCTGATGCAGAGGGGTCAAATAGAATTTTTTCAGTCACAGTCGAAAATGCAGCATCAAAGAACGATGCTAGAGATATTGCCCGTACAGTAGCGTCATCTAATTTGGTTAAATCCGCAATTCATGGTAGTGATCCGAATTGGGGTAGAGTGATAGCCGCCGCTGGAAGGGCAGGTGTGAAAATGGAAGAGGAAAAGGTCAGTTTTTATATTAATGACGTTTGTTTGATGGAAAATGGACTTCCTATTTCTTTTCACAAAGAAGCTATTGTTTCGATAATGAGTAGGGCGGAAATTGCATTGAAATTGAAGTTAGGCTTGGGGGAATTCTCAGCAACCGCTTGGGGATGCGAGTTAAGTGAAGAATACGTGACTTTTAATAGTGCATACACGACATAGGAACAATGTTTGATGCAGAATGATCAGATTTTACTTGTTAAAATAGGAGGCAGCACCTTTGCTGCAGGGGACACAACGCTAATTGATGTTTCCAAGCTAGTCCTTTCTGGGGAAAAATTGGTTGTGGTACACGGTGGAGGTGCAGCTGTAAACCATTGGTTGAACCAGTTAGGCGTAGAATCCCAGTTTCTTAATGGACTTCGTGTGACAGATCAAGCTACTTTAGAAGTCGTTACAGGAGTCCTTGCAGGTATTGTTAATAAATCCTTAGTAATACAATTAAGGGCTTCGGGTGTAAATGCTGTTGGTCTTTCTGGTGTTGATGGAGGTTTGCTTACAGGCTCTCCACTAGGCTCACAATTTGGAAATGTTGCTGGCGAAGTTGAGTCAAACCCCACAATAATCTTTGATTTACTAAAGGCAGGTATTACTCCAGTAGTTGCGCCTTTGGCATTGAACTCAATTAAAGCAAATAGCTATTTGAATGTGAATGCTGATACAGCTGCTGGAGAAATTGCACGAGCCATAGAGGCAGCAAAATTAGTGTTCATGACAGATGTAGATGGAATTTTAGATAACAAGAGTGAGGTAATAAAAATTTTATCTAGAAATTCTATTGAAGATCTTATTCAAGAGGGTGTTCTTAGTGGAGGAATGATTCCAAAGGTGAGTGCTTGTGCATTAGCTGCAGAAATGGGAATAGTGGCTGCAATAATAAACGGCACAAAAAATGACGCATTAGTTTCGTGGTTTTCTGGTATCGATATAGGAACTTCTGTCGTCTAGTTCTTGTTAGTACAAAATTGATGAACAATAGATAGGTGATTTATGACGAGTGATTGGATGGATTTAGAGTCAAAGTACTATATGCATGTAGTAAATAGGCAACCTGTTGTAATTGAAAAAGGAAATGGAGTTCGTGTTTGGGATGTTGCAGGTAAAGAGTACTTGGATTTTACAGCGGGCTGGGCAGTCACTAATTTAGGCCATAATCATCCTGAAGTAACTAAAGCTATTCAAGAGCAGGCTCAGACGTTACTGCAAACTTCGAATCAGTTTTACACACTGCCACAGTTGAGATTAGCGGAAGCCTTGGTTGAAAATTCTGTTTTAGATAAAGTCTTTTTTTCTAATAGCGGCGCAGAAGCCAATGAAGGAGCAGTCAAACTGGCAAGAAAGTACGGCAAAATTCATTTGGACGGGGCTAATGAAATAATCACCACTTTAGGTTCATTCCATGGCCGTACTATAGGCATGATTGCTGCGACAGGTA
This sequence comes from uncultured Dehalococcoidia bacterium, assembly GCA_964391355.1. Taxonomy (GTDB): domain Bacteria; phylum Chloroflexota; class Dehalococcoidia; order Lucifugimonadales; family Australimonadaceae. The sequence goes on from CAYMJY010000021.1 coordinate 20,950, forward strand.
ATCCTCACTACCAAGAGAATTGGGGGCCTTTGTCACCCGATTTTGTCAACGTTGAGTACAACAACCTCGACGAAATAAAAAATGCTACCACTGATAAAACCTGTGCGATCATGGTCGAAGTAATTCAAGGTGAAGGAGGTGTAATAATACCTTCTGAAGGATATTTGAAAGGTTTAAGAGAATGGTGTGACGAAAAGAAAATCTTATTGATCTTCGACGATGTCCAGTGCGGCGCTGGTAGATTAGGAACTTTATGGGGTTATGAGACTGCTGGAGTTGAGCCAGATGTTATGACTCTAGCTAAAGGTCTAGGTAATGGTGTCCCTATTGGCGCTTTTATGTGTAAAGAATGGTGTGACGTTCTAGAGCCTGGTGATCACGGGTCTACGTTTGGAGGCAATCCATTAGCTACTGCTGCAGCAAATGCGACTATTAGGTATATGATTGAACATGATATTCCTTCAACTGCTTTATCAATTGGTGCATACCTACGAAGTAAGTTAGAAGATTTAGCACAATCTTATTCAGGAGTAGTGACGGAAGTAAGAGGAGTGGGACTGTTGTTGGCTTTAGTATTCCAAGAACAGATATCAGCAAGGTTGGTTGCCGAGTGCAATCAATTAGGATTGTTGCTCAACCCAGTAAGACCCAATGCTATACGCCTTATGCCGCCGCTAATAGCTAGTGAATCTGATTGTGATGAGGCAATAGGAATAATTGAAACGGCATTAAAAAAAGTACTGGGAAATTAGGAATCAAAATGGCCTTTAATAGAAAAATAGTACTTGCATATAGTGGTGGATTAGATACCTCGGTAGCCATAAGGTGGTTACAGAAGAAATATGAAGCTGAAATCGTTACATTGACCATAGATCTGGGCGCTAATGCAGACCTAGAAGAATCACGCTCTCGGGCGTTGGAAATAGGAGCCATCAGAGCAGATGTAGTAGATCTTCGTGAAGAATTTATAACAGAGTATGTTTGGCCTGCGTTACAGGCTGGTGCACTTTACGAAGGAGTTTATCCATTGGCTACTGCATTAGGCAGGCCGCTTATAGCTAAGCATTTGACTAGAATTGCGCAAGAAGAAGGCGCTTTTGCGATTGCACATGGTTGTACAGGTAAAGGTAATGACCAAGTAAGGTTTGATGTTAGTGCAGCGGCTCTTGCTCCAGACTTGAAAGTTCTGGCACCCGCCCGTGAATGGGGAATGGGTAGGGACGAAGAAATTGAATATGCGAAGCGTGAGGGCATCCCTTTGAAGCTAGCTTCACCAAGCGCATACTCTACTGATGAAAATTTATGGGGCCGTAGTGTGGAGGCAGGAAGTTTAGAGGATCCTTGGTTTGAACCTCCTGAAGATGCTTACGTCTGGACGTCGTCAATTAAAAATGCGCCTGAACAACAAGAATATATTGAAATTGAATTTGATAAAGGACAACCTATTGGATTAAATGGAAACCCCGTTGCTCCATTGCCGCTTGTACAAACTATCCACGATATAGCTGCTAGACATGGAATTGGCAGGATTGATCATATTGAAAATCGGTTAGTGGGTATCAAATCGCGAGAAATTTATGAGGCACCCGCTGCTACTGTTTTGAATCTTGCACAAAAATCTCTAGAATCTATGGTACTGACGAAAGACCAGACTAGGTTTAAGGAGCGAATGGCTTCTGAATACGCCGATCTTGTTTATAACGGATTATGGTTCAGTGCACATCGAATAGACTTAGACGCTTATGTTAGGAGTACGCAACAATTTGTTTCCGGAACTGTTCGATTGCG
>CAYMJY010000022.1:0-22521 GCA_964391355.1 uncultured Dehalococcoidia bacterium
CCGAGGAATACTAATTTCGACCAAAGCTCGCGCTGAGGGAATTCGGTTAATTCAATTGGCCATCCTGAACCAGATAAATTGTTAATCAGAAGTTCTGCTTTATGAAAATCTTCCCGGAATAAAGGCCCCATAATTAACTTGTTCACATTTCCAATTTGCTGAATCACCCCTGGTTTCTTAATAGAGCAAACGGTGTATGCGGGACCTTCTAACAAGGTTCCTTGCCTTAGCAACGACTTGATTTCCTGGCCGGATTCGAATCCGTTCTGAAAGGTTAAAATTATCGTCTCTTTAGTAATGGAACTCTCTATTGATTTTATGGCTTCAAAAGTGTCATAAGTTTTCACTGCAAACAAAATTAAGTCATACGATTCATTTTGATTGGGAAATTGAGTGACGTTAACTCTCAGGGTAAAAGGGTCAGTATCTTGGCTCTCGATAGTTAAGCCGTTGTTCTCTAGTGATTGATAATGCTCTCCTCTTGCAATAAATGTAACGTTGTGGCCCGATTTAGCAAGAAGACCGCCATAGTAACCACCTATCCCACCCGAACCCATGACTAGGACTTTCATATCCGATCTCTACTTTCTAGAAGCATGATGAGAAATGGCAATGGAATGGTTATAAGTGGATAATAGAGCTGGAAATGGAACTATGATGGGTTTGGCTTTCGTGGGGAATGGGGTCACGAAGCTCGGGTCTGGTAATATATTCATAGGAAATATAAGCAATGACTGAACCGGAAATTACGGCAGCTATTAAACCTATAGCTATTAGAAGCGCATAGATAGATCTTTGGTGTTTTCTTTGTGAACTTTCTATAGTCATAAGTACGAAGTGCACTCAAGTTACACTAGAACACCTTAAATGGACAAGAGTTATCTGGGTAAAATCTGACCATGGCTACTACTGCAGATGAAATTCGATCAGAATTCCTTCGTTTTTTTGAAGAACGAGGGCATTTGGTGGTACCAAGTTCTTCATTAATTCCTGCCTTAGATCCAAGTCTTCTACTGACTAATGCCGGGATGGTGCAATTTAAGCCATATTATACCGGTGACGAAATCCCTACTAACCCTAGACTGGCTTCTGTGCAGAAATGCTTTAGAACGACTGATATAGATGTCGTGGGCGATTTTAGCCACAACACTTTTTTTGAAATGCTAGGAAATTTCAGTATTGGTGATTACTTCAAACGTGAAACCATTTTCTGGGCTTGGGAATTTCTAACTAAAAACTTAGCGATTCCTGAAGAGCGTTTATGGGTAACGATCTTCCTTGATGATGATGAAGCTTACGATATTTGGACACAAGAGATAGGAGTGCCATCCGATAGAGTAGTTCGATTAGGTGAAGAGGATAATTTTTGGGGACCTGCCGGATCTGAAGGCCCGTGTGGTCCCTCTAGTGAAATTCATTATGATTACGGCGACCAATTTGCTCCTGGCTGCAAAGTAGGCGATCCAAATGCGGATGACAGGTTTTTAGAGATTTGGAATCTCGTATTTGTTCAATTCTATCAAAATATTGATGGTGAAAGAACCTTACTCCCGGCGCCAAGCATTGATACTGGGATGGGGTTAGAGAGAATTACATCTTTGATTCAGTCGGTAGGTTCAGCATACGAAACTGATTTATTGCGTCCAGTTGTGCAGGTTATTGAAAACCATACCTCTAAAGTTTATGGAGTTGAGAATAGCGATGATTACGCAATCAGAGTTATAGCAGAACATACCAGAGCTGCTCTATTTCTGATCGCTGATGGCGTAACACCTTCTAATGAGGCTCGTGGCTACGTTCTTAGAAGACTGATCAGAAGATCCCTTAGGTATGCACGTCAACTAAATGCTCCGTCAGGAATAATGATATTAGTTGCTGAAAAAGTTATTGACCTAATGGCTCCACAATACGGAGAGCTTGATGAAAGGTCGAGTTTTATTATTGAAACATTAAAACAAGAAGAAGCCCGGTTTTCTCAAGCACTCGCGCAAGGACTTCCAATTGTGGAGGGATTATTGATTCCATTGCGTTCAGGGTCAGATAAAGAAATCCAAAGCGCTGTAGAAGGTCTTTCTGATCGAGTGTCAGAGAAAGTCAGATTTTCTATCCTCGACCAAATTAAAACAAAAGAAGGAATCAAAAAATTCCGTCAATTAATTTCTGGTCCGGAGGCTTTTTATCTGTTCGATTCGTTCGGATTTCCATTGGAATTGACTGCGGAGCTGGCAAAGGAACATGGTTTGGATGTAGATATCTCCAATTTCGAGATCGAAATGAAGATACAGAGAGAACGCGGACGAGCAGCAGCAGGCACGTTTGCTACTGACCGTGAAGATTTAAGAAAGTATGAGATGTACGCTTCTAAGCCTACCGTGTTTGAAGGCTATGATCATTTGGAGATGGATACTGTAATAGAAGGATTAATTTTCAATGGTGAAACAGTACAAAGTCTTACTGTGGGCCATACAGGAGAACTTATAACTACAGGGACTTGCTTCTATCCTGAAGGGGGCGGTCAAGTGGCAGATACCGGCACTATATCTGGGGAAGGGTTTGGTGCACGAGTACTAGATACAAAGAGACCTCTGCCAAGTTTAATTGTTCATGAAATTGAAATAACTGAAGGGACACTTCAGGTTAATCAAAATGTACAGATGCAGGTCGAAATTTCACGTAGGCAAGATACTGCCAGGAATCACACAGCAACACACATGCTTCATGCTGCACTCAGAAAGGTATTGGGACCACATATTCAACAGGCAGGTTCTTTGGTTACACCAGAAAGACTGAGGTTTGATTTCACTCACTTTCGTCCAGTAACTGGCGAAGAAATTGTTGAAATACAGCGGATAGTAAATGAAGGTATTCGTGCTGATTTACTATGTGAAAAATCTGAAGTTCCTTATAAAAATGCTATTGAATACGGGGCACTTGCATTCTTCGGTGATCGTTATCCAGAGGTTGTGAGGACTTTGCTAATCGGGGGCGCTGATTCAGCGTTTTCTTACGAAGTATGTGGAGGTACTCACGTCAATAGGTCCGGGGAAATTGGGTATTTTCAAATCACATCTGAAAGTGGTCTTGGTACAGGAATACGCCGGTTGGAAGCTTTAACTGGATCAGAAGTAGAGAAATGGTTGAATTCACAACTTGGTTTGCTTGATCAAGTTACAGAAAAGGTCAATTCAACTCCAAACGAAATTCTAATTAGGTTAGATAATTTATTGACTGAAATTGATCAATCGAGGCGTCAAAATGCTAACCAGCAGAGAGAATCAGCTCGAGATCAAGCTCAAAAATTACTTTCAGAAGCTAGAGAAATTCATGGGATATCGATTGTAAGTGGAATTGCTCAGTCAACTGATATTGAGACCATGCGCAAAATCGGTGATCTAATTCGGGACAAGATACAAAGCGGGATAGTGATTTTAGGGTCCATAATCAATGATAGACCTTTTGTAATTACTATGGTGAGCAAAGATCTGGTTAAAGATGGATATAAGGCTGGAGATATCGTCAAAGCTGCCGCACAAATAATGGGAGGCGGAGGCGGAGGGAGAGACGATGTAGCTCAGGCTGGAGGAAAGGATTCATCTCAGCTAAAAGATGCTCTGGATGGAGCAGAGAAATTTATCACCAATCAGGCTGCTAAATAATGCGTGTTATGGCAATCGATTTTGGATCTAAAAGAATTGGCATCGCAACAGGGAATTTAGCAACTGGACTCGCTTTTCCTTGGGGTGTAATTGGACGTGTTGATGATGATACTGATATTTCTGCGATCATCTCACAGATTGAAATCCAAGAGGTCGAAATACTGGTCGTTGGGATGCCATTTTCTATGAACGGTAAGGTAGGTCCCCAAGCAAATGCTACCGCTCAGTTCATACAGCTGTTAAGCGAGAATTCTCCGGTAAACATTCAAACATGGGACGAGCGATTAACTACTGTCGAAGCAAGCAGACGATTGAGGGAATCCAACGCTAAGAATCGCTACGAAGGTATTGAGGACGCAATAGCAGCTTCGATAATTCTTCAGGCGTTTTTGGATTCTGAAAGGAGTTTATCTCTGTGAGACTTCCTCCTCGAAGATACCAAGCAATGGGTGCTGCAATAGTCGCTGGTGCTGTCACGGCACGTTATGTTGCAAAATGGCGCCGTAGACGGTTAAGGCGATTGGGTGAACAACGCGAAGTTACGTTCAGTAGTAATAAGGTTTTTGTAGGAATAAGCTTCCCCGACCGCCTTACTGAATCTCAACTGTCATGTTCTGTCGCGATGATAGATAGCGAGCTTCGGTGCCACTTTAGCGTTTGGCAATTTCGAGAAGACGGACTGGGCATTCTACCTAATACAGCTCTAGGCAAATCATTTACATTAGCGATATCAGGACCTCAGGGTCTAGCGGCTAATGAAAATGCGGTTTCTAGAGAGTCCGAACAGAAAACCAACACATCTCGTAAAACTCCGTACTCAATCACATCAGACAAAAACGTCAAATCAGAATTAATTAGAGAAAGCACTACTCTTTTTTATAATTTAGTATCTAGCGGGTCTCGCTTTAGATTATTAGGGCTACACGATACTTCTGTAAGAGATGCAAACCTAATCGAAGTATCTGCAGACACAGCGTGGAGTTCGATGGCGAGAACGGCCCTGCCAGCAAAAGTGAGCTTAGAAGGAAGGCGCAGGAGGGCGGAACTATTGCAGGGTGAAGGCGTGGATTTTATTAGCGGACCCCTAATTAGTGATATTCAATTAGATTCTGCTATTTGTGCTTGGACTGCTTTTTGTTTGGAAAGCGGTAAAGCTCAGTTGGTGGGAACATCACCATTTGCAGACTCAGAAGAGAATGTTTTTCGTGAAGGGTTCATTATCCAGCCCGACATTAATGCTTTCAGCAGTGATTCGGATTCTGAGTCTTTTGCTCCAGTTTAAGTTTTGATGATGTTGTTACTGGTGTACAATTTGTCTAACTACATCAATTTTAAAACTGGATGTCGTTAAGTATTTTTTTATCGGAGAAAGTAAATGCTCCGCTTTATTACAGCTGGTGAATCACATGGTCCCGGTTTGGTTTCTATCTTAGAGGGTTTACCTGCTGGGCTTGAAATTAATGAACGTTATATCCGGACCGATCTGTCGCGCCGTCAGCAAGGCCATGGCAGAGGAGGCCGGATGAAAATAGAGACTGACTATGCTGTTATTCAGTCCGGAGTTCGACACGGCTTAACTATGGGTAGCCCAATATCACTTTTGATAGAGAATAAGGATCATTTTACGGGTAAGGGTCCTGACGCTCGACCTTGGACAGAGACAATGTCCAAGGAATTTCTCGATACTGAGTTTACTCCTATTCATCGACTTCGGCCCGGCCACGCTGATACACCAGGTATTACTAAATATAACCAATCTGATGCCAGGAATATTTTGGAAAGATCAAGTGCGAGAGAAAGCGCATCACGTGTTGCAATAGGCGCGATTTGCAGGAAATTCCTAGAGGAATTCGGAATAAACATCAAAAGCCATGTTCTTAATATTGGTGGTGTCATAAATAACAATAGTGGGTTTATTAATTGGGACTTGGTAGAACAATCTCCGGTTCGTTGCTCGGATCTTGAAACGAGTGCCTCAATGGTAAAAGCCATTGATGAAGCTCGAGAACGAGGAACCAGCTTGGGTGGAATTTTTGAAGTTGTAGCAACGGGAGTTCCGATCGGAATCGGAACTCATATTCAATGGGATAGAAAGCTTTCGACACAACTATCAGCTGCTATTGCTAGTATTAATGCCGTCAAGGGTGTTGAATTTGGTTCAGGATTTTTAGCAGCAAACCTGGCTGGCCATGAAGTACAAGATGTTATAAGCCCAATGGAAGATTGGGTCGAAGACAAAGAGGGTAATGTTAGACCATGGCAGCGCAAGACAAATAATGCTGGTGGAATTGAAGGTGGCATGTCAAACGGGGAACCTATAATTTTGAGAGCTGTAGTCAAGCCAATCGCGACAATGATAAAACCGTTGCCGTCTGTCGATTTAACTAGTGGGCTATTAGCAGAAGCACATTACGAACGTAGTGATATCACTTTTGTTCCTGCGTGTGGTGTAATCGGAGAGGCTATGGTTGCTTTTGTGTTGGCTAAATTGTTTCTTGAAAAATTTGGGGGAGATCATATTGATGAGACTCGCCAAAATTACAATAGCTTTATTTCCGATATTGGCCCCCAAACTTCGAATTCAACAGACGGAAGCTAATAGTATGGGCTTTTCAAAAATATACTTGGTTGGTTTTTCAGGCACAGGGAAAACTGTGGTTGGACGCCGTATTGCTGCGCTTCTGGGATGGGATTTCGTAGATTCTGACGAGATTATAGTTGAGCAAGTTGGTAAAGAAGTTGAGGAGATTTTCCACTCAGAAGGTGAAAAATCGTTTCGGGAATACGAACACGAAGTAATCAGAAGTATTTCAGAACAGGATAACTTAGTAGTCGCGACAGGTGGTGGTGCATTTATAGATGATCAGTCCAGAGAAAAAATGTTACTGAGTGGTGTTTGTTTATGTTTGGAAGCTCAACCAGAAACAATTTTCTCAAGACTTAGCAATGCCTTTGAACCAAATGGAAATTTAGACAACCCCAACGCTTCTAGTGGTATGAAAAGGCCGTTATTGGCTTCAAGCGATGGTGCTGTTTCGCTACGTAGAATTGAATCGATCAAAAATGAACGTCAATGGGCTTATTCTAGAGCCCACTGGGCTTTGGCTACTGATCACTTAACCATAGAACAAGTTGTTCAGGAAGCATTGAGGGTTTCTCGCCGATTGGGGCATAAGTTTCAACCAAAAGAGGATTCAAGCTTAGCAGCTACAGTCATGACAGCAGATGGTTCATACTCGATCTTTGTTGGCTGGGAAATCTTGGAAGAGCAGCTAGGTTTTCGGCTGAAAGAATCAGGTTCTAAAGGTAGAGCTTTCATCTTATGCGATCAAAGTGTTCTTCATCCCTACGGGAGGGCAACTCAAAGGTCACTGCATAAATCGAATATCGAGGCTCATTTATTCACTTTCCCCTCTGGAGAAAAAAGCAAATCGCTAAATACTGTCCAAAAGGTTTTTGATTGGTTGGCAAAATGCAAGGCAGAAAGAAGAGATACTATAATTGCTGTCGGTGGGGGAGTAGCCGGAGATTTGGCAGGGTTTGTGGCAGCTACTTACCTTCGTGGAATCGGTTTAGTGCATATTCCGACCACGTTAACTGCAATGGTCGATTCTAGTATTGGAGGTAAGGCAGCAGTTGATTTGCATTTAGCTAAAAATTTAGTTGGTGCATTTTACCCACCCAAGTTTGTATTGTCGGATGTTGCAACACTCTCAACCCTACCTGAAAGAGAACTCACGCAAGGCTGGGCAGAAGCTTTGAAGCATGGATTTGCATTAGATAAAGACTTAGTACATTTGTACGAAACCAATACTCCGGAGCTTTTGAACCTAACACCCGAAATTACTACAAACATTATTTCACTAAACGTTGCACTCAAAGCTCGTATAGTTTCAGAGGACGAACGAGAAATGAGTGGACTCAGGACCCTACTTAATTATGGGCACACTATTGGCCATGCTATTGAGTCAGCAGCAGGTTATGGAAGGTACTTGCACGGAGAGGCAGTAGCAATTGGAATGGTAGCCGCTGCCAATTTAGGCTTAGCTGTTGGGAAAACCTCGCATGAATTACTTGAGCGACAAAACTCATTGATCTCGAAATTTAAACTGCCTTTAGTTTTTGATGGTGTTTCGGTAGAGCAAATATTAGAAACGATAAAACTTGATAAGAAATCCGAAGCGGGGGATATTTCTTGGGTAATGCTGGATGACATTGGCAGTTCTTCAATTTATCGCGGAGTCGAACGGGAAGTAATACAAAAAGTGTTATCACAGATCAGCAGCTGACTACGGGTATGTCACCTATGCTTCACTGAGTTTCAGCTGGGATAGCGTCCTTAATAGTTCATTTGAAGTAATTCTATCTGCGATATGTTCTCCCACGTGGATTGCCATAATCTGTCGTTTATTATCGATGATAATGGTTGTAGGAGCTGCCAATCCGTCGCCCAATAAATCGTATATTCCGTATGCCTTAGCAACACTGGCATCTGAGTCAGCGAGGATAGTGAATTCAGCATTAGAATGACGAGACATCCTTGCCGCATCCTCAATACTATCCACACTTATTGCTAGAAGCTCCGCATCAAGTTTCCTAACATCGGTATAAATGGATTGCAACTCGACCAGTTGAGTTTGGCAAATTCCTCAGAAATAGCCTCGATAAAAAACTAGTATTACTAATTCGTTCTTTGCTGCGATATCAGCAAGGACTAACTCATTACCATTAGAATCTGGAAGAGAGAAATTAGGAACCGTGATTGCACTGTTATTGCTGTTTTTTGTTTTTGTTTCTTCGGGGTTTGTGTTTTGTCCATTAAAAAGGAACAATATTCCCGGCAAAATCAAGGCAATCAAAACTAAGCCACTAACAACATACTTCGATAATTGCCATTTTTTACTTGTCGTAAAATCAGGATGATCTAGGTCATGATCCTCGTCAGAGATTTTACTAAGATCGTCTTTTTCAGGATACTGGTCTTGATTCAAATTTTAGATACCGCCAGCTACAGCAGGCACTATGCTGACTTCATCCCCATCATTGACAGGCGTTTCAAGACCCTCTAAAAACCGAACATCTTCGCCATTTAAATATACGTTCACGAAATAACGCATTTCACCTGCATCATCTAGCAATCGATCTTGGATGCCGGGGAAAAGCGTTTCAAGTTGGTGAATGATGTCACTCAAGCTACCAGCATTAACTTGAACTTTGTCTGCGTTATCCGTGTATCGGCGTAAAGGTCCTGGTATTCTGACAGTAGTACTCATCTTTTTCTCTCGTATTTGTTTTTTTAACCCTCGACTAAATCACCCAAGGCAGGATCAACTCGAACTCCAAGAGACCGAACCCACTCTAATGCTTTGTCAATTTCGGGTTCATTACCTTCTAGTTCTAAAATTACCCAAGCTATATTTTCCTGAATATCAGCTCTCCGAATATTCGTGACAACCTCAAAATCCCTACCCATTTGGTAAATGACGGGTTGTCTGATCATATGGTCTAAGTATGTGAGTCGCACGCGGCGCATGCCACGCTCCTAATTTAAATTTTTATTTTAGGATACTTTTGTATCCACTGCTGCTTCGAATGCATCCACTGTTGCCTCAATTAGCAACGGCTTTACTACATCCTGAACTAGTTCAACTGTTTTGAGACCATTTCCTGTGATGTAAACAACAGTTTGATCATTAGGTTTTATAGCACCTGACGCAACCAACCGCTTTAAACCAGAAATGGCTACTCCACCCGCGCCTTCCGTGAATATACCTTCGGTCTTAGCAAGTAATTTAACACCTTCGGCAACCTCATCCTCAGGTACAACAACTGCAGAACCTTCAGAGGCTTCGATGGTTTTCAATGCATAGTAGCCATCAGCAGGATTGCCTATAGCAAGAGATTTCGCCACACTATCGGGCTTGACTGGTTTGATGATCATTCTATCTTCTAAGAAGGCACTTGCTATTGGCGAACAACCTGAAGCCTGAGCAAGGTGCATTTTGGTTACGACTGGATTATCGAGCAATCCAGCGTCAGCAAATTCATTTAACCCTTTCCAAATCTTCGTGAACATTGCTCCAGAAGCCGCCGGTGCAACGACGTGTGTGGGTGATTGCCAACCAAGTTGCTCGGCTACTTCATATCCCAAGGTTTTCGATCCGTCTGCGTAAAATGGTCGGACGTTGATATTAACGAATGCCCAGTGGTACTTGTCTGCAAGTTCTGAGCACAAACGGTTCACAACGTCGTAACTGCCATCTACAGCTACAATCGTTGCACCATAAATTGCTGCTCCTAGAACCTTACCGGCTTCAAGGTCAGATGGAATGAAGACATACGCTTTCATTCCAGACCTTGCGGCATGAGCAGACACTGCACCAGCAAGATTGCCGGTAGAAGCACATGCAATAGTGTCAAATCCAAACTCAAGTGCTTTGGCTGAGGCAACTGAGACAACCCTATCTTTAAATGAATACGAAGGATTTACGCTATCGTTTTTTATGTAGAGCTCTTTGAGACCCAACTCTTCAGCCAGATTACGAGATCGAATTAGAGGTGTAAAACCGGCATTGATATCAGTGATGGGATTGTAGTCAGCAGGCAAGAAATCTGCATACCGCCACATGCTACGTGGTCCAGATGTTATTTTTTCACGAGAGGTTGCAGATTTAATTGCATCATAGTCGTATATAACCTCCAAGGGGCCAAAGCAAAATTCACAAACGTTTAAAGGTTCGATAGGATAATCCCGCGAACACTCGCGACACCTAAGAGATAATGTATTTGCCACGCCTACCCTCGCTTTACTTAACCGGTATATTTTACCAGAGCTGAATCGAGGGTCAACCTCTTTGCTTTACACCATCTTAGCTCATCAGAAATTTAAAAGTTGCATCATGGTAATGTAAGTAATAAACTTGATAGCATAGTACTAAAGTTTATTACTTATAACTTACATAAAGCTATAAGTAATAACCCTAAGAGATTTGCAGTGCGTAATTCGCAAGACTTCTACAATTTACTTGGTCTTTCACGTAATGCTTCAGCCAGTGAAATTAAGGCTGCATACAGAAAAATGGCTAGGACTTTTCACCCAGATGTCAACCCTGGAGACCCTAAGGCAGAAGCTAAGTTCAAGCAGATTAACGAGGCTTACAAAGTACTTGCAGATCCCAAGAGCAAAAGCGCATACGACAGATTTGGGTCACGCTGGAAAGAAGCCTTATCGGGTGTAAACACTGACAATCGCAATTATCGCCAATCCGGTTTTCAGGGAGGAAATCCTTTTAACTACGCCAGCGGGGGTGATTTATCAGACATTCTTGGCAGTGTTTTTGGAGGTTCTAGGAGAAGTCGAAAAATAAACCTGGAAGATTCAGTTGCTCCAAGAAAAATTAAAACTGAAGTATCAATAAGTCTGCAAGAGGCTTTCTTTGGCACTAAAAGAAAAGTACAAGTTCCGGCTAACCCACTCACAGGTCAACCAAACCAACCGATAGATTTCAAAATACCGGCTGGTGTTCGGTCGGGCCACCGTGTTGAAGGAATTTCATCAAAATCCTCAATGGTGGACATTACTGTAATTGTGAAAATATCTGCAGATCGACAGTTTGGACGTAGTGGAGACGACCTGAGCCATATCACGGAAGTTTCTTTAGCTGATGTAATTTTGGGATGTGAAGTCACAGTGCCCACCATAGATGCAGGCTCTGTTGTTTTAACTATTCCACCTGAGACTCAGAACGGAAGAAAATTCAGGTTGCGGGGAAAAGGAATGTCCAAATTAAGCGGTGGTAGGGGGGATTTCCTCGTAACAGTCAAAGTAGTACTTCCAAATAAATTATCACAAGAAGAAAGAGACCTTTTTTTGCGGTTGCAAGAAATTCAAAAGTCAAAGGCAGTTGAAAAGGACGATTATTAATGGTCACGACAATATTTAGCAGAATTAGCGCGGGGTCCTTACCTGATGATGTACCTGCTTACGTAATAAGTATTGCTGCTCGAATGGTGGGGGTACATGCGCAGACACTTCGAACTTATGAACGAATTGGGTTAGTAGAACCAGCCCGCTCTAATGGAAACATAAGGTTATATTCAGCTAGAGACGTAGAACGGGCAATGAGAATTCGGTCGTTAGTTGAAGATCTAGGGATGAATATGGCAGGGGTTCAAGTCATCATGCGCCTCTCAGCACGAATTAACGAATTGGAAAAGGAAAATACTCAATTGAAAATGAGAGTTTCTGAAGCCAGTTTTCGCCAAAAGCAAAGGCCTAGGAGAATTTGATGGTACTTAAGCCAGAAGAATTTACCGAACAAGCACAGGAGGCGATAGTTAGATCGCAAGAGCTTTTACGGACCATGAAGCACGCAGATTGGGATGTTGAGCATTTGGTTGCAGCGCTGTTGGAAAATGAAAAAGGTGTTCCTACGCAAGTGTTGAACCAACTAAATGTTGATGTACCCCGAGTCTTAGATGATGTATATAGAGCTTTAGATAAAACTCCTAAGCTGGCTTACGAATCTGCGCAGATTCATCCCACTCCGCGTTCAGTACAAATGCTCTCGACTGCAAAAGAAGAGGCAGGGCGACTCCATGATGAGTATATTGGAACCGAGCATTTACTGATTGCCGCCGCGTCAGAGGAAGCTGGTGAGTCTGCACTGATTCTTGCTCGACATGGTGCAGATAGAGAAAACATTTACCAAGCACTGCTAGAAGTAAGGGGAGCTCACCGTGTCACCTCACCACAAGCAGAGAGTAGGTACCAAACATTAGAGAAATACACCATTGATCTCACTGCTCTGGCACACAAAGGGAAACTAGATCCAGTGATAGGTCGTGCTCTTGAAATTCGCAACGTTATGCAGACTTTGTCGAGACGTACAAAGAATAACCCAGTGATTATTGGTGGTGCAGGTATGGGGAAAACTGCAATTGCTGAAGGCTTGGCTCAGCGTATTGCAGCTGAAGACGTACCTCAAATACTTAGGGATAAGAGGGTTTTGGCGTTAGATATAGCTGGTCTGGTTGCTGGTTCAAAATTCAGGGGTGAATTTGAAGAGAGGCTAACAGCGTTGATAGAGGAATTAAAGCAAGCACAACGAGAAGTAATTCTGTTTATAGACGAACTACATACTGTTGTAGGTGCTGGGGCTGCTGAGGGTGGTATTGATGCTGCAAACATTATGAAACCAGCATTGGCACGTGGGGAAATGCAAGTTATTGGGGCGACTACTCCTGATGAATATCGTAGGTACATAGAAAAAGACAGTGCGCTGGAAAGGCGCTTCCATCCCATTTGGCTTGATGAACCATCTGTAGAAGAGGCCATTGAGATCCTTAGGGGTTTAAAACCTCGCTATGAAGCACATCATAAAGTCACCTACCATGATAGTGCTTTAGTTTCTGCGGCTAGACTGAGCTCAAGATATATTTCAGGACGACACCTTCCAGATAAGGCCGTAGACCTGATTGATGAAGCGGCTGCAAAACTTCGACTAGATGTTGAAGGGTTGCCTTCGAACCTGCAAGAAAAAGAAGGTGAGCTCAGGCGCCTTCAGGATGAAGAAATGGCCGCAGCTGAAAGAAATGACTTCGAATCTGCAGCAAAAATCAAATCTCAGCGGTTAAAGGACACTGATATTTTTGAAAAAGAAAGAGCTGAATTTTTAGGGGAGGATTTCGTTGATTTGGTCGTTGACGAAGATGACATTGCTAAGTTGATAGCTACTTGGACAGGGATACCAGTTAATAGGTTACTAGAAGGTGAAGCGGAACGCCTTGTCAATTTAGAGGACCGTTTACATGAACGTGTAATTGGGCAGGATGTCGCTGTTCAAGCAGTTGCTGATGCTGTTCGCAGGTCACGAGCAGGATTACAAGACCCTAAAAGACCTATTGGTTCATTTATGTTTTTAGGACCTACTGGAGTCGGAAAGACTGAATTAGCAAGAGCCCTAGCAGCATTTTTATTTGATGATGAAGAAAACATGGTTCGTGTTGACATGTCGGAATATGGCGAAAGGCATACTGTTTCTCGATTGATTGGTGCTCCACCAGGTTACGTTGGCTATGACGAAGCTGGGCAGCTTACCGAGATGGTTCGCAGAAGGCCATATAGAGTCGTGCTTTTCGACGAGATAGAAAAGGCGCATCCAGACATATTTAACGTAATGTTGCAAATACTTGAAGACGGTAGATTAACCGATGGGCATGGGCGCACTGTTGACTTTAGAAATACGGTGATAATTATGACATCAAATTTGGGAACTTCCGAGTTTACAAAGGCAGGCATGGGATTTTCTACGGGGAACCAAAACACGACTGAAGAACAGCGGCACTTGGACGCAGTCTTAGAAGCTTTAAAGCGTGAATTTAGACCCGAATTCCTGAATAGAGTGGACGAATTTGTCGTATTCAAAGAATTGAAGGAACCCGAAATAGCTGAGATCGTGGATTTGATGGTTGAAGAAGTCAAATCACGCATAACTGAACGAGATATAGATTTGATCCTTTCAGACTCTGCCAAGAATTGGTTAGCTAAAGAAGGTTTTGATCCAGTTTTCGGTGCAAGGCCACTGAGGCGTGCTATCCAAAAATACCTTGAAAATGAAATTGCAAAGCAAATCCTTTCAGGAGAAATAAAAGATGGTGATACAGTAAAAGTTGAAGCTGATAAGCAACTTTCCTTTTCTGCCTCCCGCAAGAAAAGGAAAGAAACTGTGAAATCATAAATAAATCAAAAGTTAATTTGTAAAACTTATTAGTAGGTTACCATCCGCGAAGAAAGTTCCTAAGTTGTGCTGCTTTCCTTAACCCTTTGGAGCCCAAGGACGGACCTAGCGTCTTGATAATTGTATTGCGCACTGATCGCTTCGCAAACGTCGCTACCAAGTGATATCTAGGCTTTTTCAACTCGGCTAAAACCTTAAGCGCGTTGTCTCCATCCTTAGAAAAATCAATCGTTTGTGGAGTCCGCAATTTCCTTAATAGTGCATACTGGTAGTAATGCCATTTATGTTCAACAATTTCGAATCCAGAATGCTTTACAGCAAGTTGAAATGTTGTTGGTGAGAAAAAAACTAAATGATCTCCGTGAAGATATTCTTTTAAATGAAATCTATTTGGGCGTAATACATTGGGAACATCGATGTAAACATATCCGTCGGGTTTTAAAATACTGCGGATTGACTGAAGCGTGTCAACTGGGTCAGGAAAGTGCTCCAATACTTCAGCCATGATGATTAAATCGAATTCCTCATCGCTATAAGCTTTTATATCAAAATAACCTTCAGTGACATCAACATTAAATTTTTCACGAGCGTAGGAAGCATAACCAGGTGTAGGTTCCATCCCTGCTACTTGCCAGCCTAACAATTTCAATGCATATAGTTGGTTACCTGCACCTGCACCAATTTCTAAAGCTCGACCAGGTTGTAAATCGGGGAGTACTTTTTTGATAAAATCAATTCTTAGTTGTGCATCATAATCTTTGCGAGAGATGTAAAATTTGTCTGGGGTGTAGTCCCGCTGACCTCCGTACGATCCTCCATATAGGTTTTCAATTTGCTCATTTCCCGGTTGAGGATTTGCATAAACCAAACCACAGCTATTGCAAATAACAGTTGTGGTAATACTTCCGGATTCTCTGTATGGATCGTCAGTATGTGATTCTAATTCAGTGTAGGAATCAGATTTGCATAGTAGGCAAGGAACGTACTTTTCATTCATATTGGACCACCATATGGATTAGAGAGTGCTAGTTTAATCAAAGTGTGATAATAATTTGCCATCCTAATGATTGCATATGGAATTACTAATGGATCGCAGATTACTATCGGACACAGGAGAATCAATCCCCTCTATAGGCATTGGTACTTGGAGGTACCTTGGCGATCCTATGATCATCAGAAGGGCTTTAGATCTAGGAGCTGACCTCATTGATACTGCAGAGGCTTACGGAACTGAAGAGTTCGTTGGTAATGCCATTTCTGGACTTAGAGATAGGTTCTTCATAGCAACAAAAGTATCCGGTGAGAACTTAAAATCGGCAGATGTAATTAAAGCCTGTGAAGGGAGCTTAACAAGGCTGGGTATAGACGTGATTGATCTGTATCAAGTGCACTGGCCAAATACAAGCATCCCCATATCTGAGACTATGGAAGGAATGGCTAAGCTTCTCTCAGATGGGAAAATCAGATTTGTAGGAGTTAGCAATTTTTCCGTGGAGCAAATGATTTCGGCTGACCGAGCTTTGAAATCTTTGAGTAGTGGACATTCTGTTGTCGCAAACCAAGTTCCGTATAGCCTTTTCACCCGTGAAATAGAAGAAGAGATTCTTCCGTACTGTGAAAAAAATAAGGTCACTGTTATTGGGTACAGCCCTTTAGAGCAAGGAAGGTTACTTTCTGGAGTTGGTAAGGGTCACCAGTTGCATAAGGTATTAGCGGATGTGATGCAAGAAACTGGTGGCACAGTTGCTCAAGTATTAATTAAATGGGCTATAAAAAACCCTTGGACAATTACGATTCCTCAAACTAATAAAATTCCGAGGGTAGATGAAAATTTTGGACCAACGGATTGGGAATTGTCAGAAGCCCAATTCACAGCACTTTCTGAAGCCTCCAAGAATTCCTAATTTTTCTATTACATTAATTGAATGCTATTCTTACTGCTATGAGTGAGCTTGTTGGAGCAATTATAGTTTCAGCGGGTTTGAGCACCCGTATGCAAGGAATAGATAAGTCTGGATTCCAGATTGATGGTGTACCTTTGCTTGTGCATACTGCTCGGGTTTTTCAATTCACTACTGCTATTGATGAGATTTCACTAGTGGTGAGAGAAGACCAAATACTGAGTATTCAACAATTAATTGAAGAATACTCCCTTACGAAAGTAAAAGCCGTTTGTATAGGTGGAAAAACTCGACGAGATTCTGTGAAGATCGGATTAGAATCGCTGAGTTCAGTTTCTTGGATTGTGGTACATGATGGAGCTCGACCATTGGTGACGAAGGATTTGATTATTCAGGGATTAGATATGGCGAAAAAAACAGGAGCATCCACTGCTGGAATTCCCCTTAAAGACACTCTGAAGACTGTAAGTTCAAAATCGATGGTAGTCGAAACACTTGATCGAAATTCTATCGTTTTAGTACAAACACCCCAAACTTTCAGGCGAGAGATTCTAGAAAAAGCTCATCAGGAGTTCAGCGGTGAAGCTGTGGACGATGCTGTAATGGTAGAAAAATTAGGTATTCCAGTGTTTGTGTACCCCGGATTAAACTCGAATATCAAAATTACGACACCAGAAGATTTGAAGTTTCTAAAAGTTTTAATGAAGGGTTAGCGCAATGAGTAGAGCAGGCATTGGTTATGACGCTCACCGATTCGATCCTAGTCGACCTTTAATCCTCGGAGGTATTCAAATTGGTAATTCGCCTGGATTAGAGGGCCATAGTGACGGAGACGCGCTCTGTCATGCGATTATTGATTCGATCTTGGGTGCTAGTGCTTTGGGAGACATAGGGCAACACTTCCCGGAAAAATCAGTTGAGTTGGGCGCATCAAGTTTAAATTTATTAAAACTTGCAGTTCAAAAGGTTCGTGATGCTGGATGGTTGATAGAAAATCTGGATGCTACAATCGTTGCTCAGGCTCCTAGACTTTCGGAATACTTAATGCCCATCAGAGAAGAAATTTCAAAAATCCTTGAAGTGGATTTAAGCCGAGTTAGCGTTAAAGTAACTAGCGAAGATGGCCTAGGCTATACAGGCAACCGAGAAGGCATCTTAGCTATAGCAGTTGCGTCTTTAGAAGTAATTCAATGAAAATTCACGATACTTTTAGCGGACTTAAAAGCGATTTCATTCCGTTAGGCGATAAAGTTCGCATGTATGTTTGTGGTATCACTCCATATTCTTCGGCTCATGTGGGACATGCCATGAGTGCTATTGTTTTTGACGTTATTCGCCGCTACCTAGAACATAAAGGACATGAAGTAGTCCATATTCAAAATTTCACAGACGTAGACGATAAATTGATTGATAGGTCGTTAGCTGAAGGAGAGCAAGTTCAAAATATTTCCGAACGGTATATTCAAGAGTACCTTTCTGCATTAAAGATTCTGAATGTTAGGCCGGCTACTGATTACCCTAGAGCTACTCAAGAAATCTCCTCTATGGTCGATTTCATAAAAGTTTTGATTTCCCTAGAATTTGCATATGAGGTTGCTGGAGATGTTTTTTTCCGTGTAACGAAAGACCCAAGTTATGGAAAACTCAGTAGAAGAAGCCTTGATAGTATGAGATCCAGTTTAGGCGTTGAAGGAAGCGATAAAAAGGAACACCCCATGGATTTTTCTCTCTGGAAATCCACAAAACCAGGTGAGCCTTCATGGCAAAGCCCTTGGGGGCTAGGAAGACCTGGTTGGCATATAGAATGTTCAGCCATGGCTTTTAATTATCTGGGTGAAACAATTGATATTCATGGTGGGGGCCAGGATTTAGTTTTTCCGCATCACGAAAATGAAATTGCTCAGAGTCATGCATTTAATCATGGTGCACCACTCGCTAAATTTTGGATCCACAATGGCATGATGCTTTTTGAGGACGAGAAAATGAGCAAATCCTTGGGCAATCTCGTGACCATTGATGAAGCTATTGAAAAACATTCGGCTAATGCGCTGCGTTATCTTGTTTTATCGTCACACTATCGCAGCCCAGCTACTTACTCGGATGAATTAATGGTTAGTGCGGACCGGGCATTCAAAAGACTAGCCAACGCAATAATTGCAGAACCAGGTGATGGAATTGATTTGGACTACAATTCCTTTCAAGAGCGATTTCTATCGTCGATGGATGATGATTTTAATACTCCACAAGCATTAGCAGCAATGTTTGATTTTGTGCGCGAGATTAATTCGAGTATCGCCTTAGGTGGTAATACTAGAATTGCCCAATCTCAGCTGCGCCAATTAGCTGAAAATGTATTTGGTTTTGATTTTACTGAACCCGAAGTAGAAATCCCTGAGGATTTGATTAATAAAATACACAATTTAATTGAGAAGCGTGAAATTCTACGAACTCAAAAACAGTATTCTGATGCTGATTTAATCCGGCAAGAACTCTTGGATCTTGGCATTGAATTAACTGATTCACATAAAGGTACCAACTGGCAATTTAAGACAACAACTTAAATCAAATTTGAAATTCCCAGTGCTGAAGCTTGATGCCAGAATTACACCCTAACGACTTCAGAGTAACAATCAATTAATACAAAATCAGCTGTGAGTGTGCATTTTGTTTGACACGGTTTTAGCTAAAGCGCATATTTACAATGGCAAGGATTACAAACGCCACAGACAAAATAATGGTAAATTGAAAAAGTGTCTTTTCGACTCCACGACGAGTCCTAAATGTGCCACCACCACCACCAAAAAGACCACCACCCTGGCTGCTAGATGATTGCAGTAAAACAGTAATAACTAGAAGAACAACGACAATTATGACAGCGAAATTTATATAAGTGCTCACCGACTCTACCTCTATTTCCTAGTTACTAGAGTACCTGCTTAATTCTTTGGCTACAAGATCAGCTGCAATTGAAGGATTAGCTTTACCTTGAGTTAAACGCATCACTTGCCCCACAAGGAATTTCTGTGCAGTGTCTTTGCCAGCCCTGAAGTCTTCCACTGCTTTTGGATTTTCAGCAATGGCTTGCAGTACCACAACTTGCAGTTCGTTTGTATCGCTTACTTGTGTTAATCCGAATTCGTCGATAATTTCAGACACACTTCTTCCGGATTTATATACTTCGGCTAGAACCTGCTTTGCTTGAGCCGATCCTATTATTTTCTTTTCAATAAACTCCACTAATTCAGCCATGATTTCTGGAGTTGCAGGTTGGTTTAAAATATCCACATTCCCTTGATTGAGATACTGTGCGAGTTCAGTGTTCATCCAATTTGCAAGGGTTTTTGCAATTTGCGGTGTCTGGTTCTTAAAGAAACTGAGAGACTTTTCGAAATAAGCAGCAGTTTTTGTATTGGATGCCAATAGACTTGCGTCGTAGCCCGACAATCCTAATTCCTTGCCATATCTCAAGATTTTCTGCCTAGGCAATTCAGGAATCTTTTCATTTATTTCAGATACCCATTTACGGTCTATGCGAAGAAGAGGTAAGTCTGGTTCGGGGAAGTATCTGTAATCGTTAGCTTCTTCCTTAGATCTTTGAGAAACGGTTATGTTTTTTGACTCATCCCATCCCCGTGTTTCCTGAACGATACGTGTTCCCTCCGTAGCAAGGGCGCTTTGGCGTTTGATTTCGAATGAAATAGCTCTTTGAACGGCCCTGAAGCTATTCATGTTTTTTACTTCAACTTTTGGACCAAGTTCTTCTGATCCTCTTATTCGAATACTCACATTAGCGTCGCATCGAAATGCTCCATCTTCCATTTGAGCAGTCGATACGCCCAGATATTGAAGAATGGAATGTAATTCCATCAAGTACTCACGAGCCTCATCGGCAGTACGCATATCAGGCTCGCTAACCATTTCCATTAAGGGAATTCCGGCCCTGTTAACGTCGATAAGGCTATAAGTGTCATTACTTTGGAAACCAGTTTCATGATGAAGCTTGGCAACATCTTCTTCGAGATGAACTCGATGCACTCTTATTTTGCGTAATTCCTCGTCTTTGCCTATCTCTAAATATCCGCCAAGGCAAATTGGTTCATCGTACTGAGAAATCTGGTAGCCCTTCATAAGATCGGGGTAGGGGTAATTTTTCCGATCAAATTTTGTTGTTGTTGCGATTTCTGAGTTTAAGGCTAGTCCGGTCATAATCACTGCGCGAACTGCTTCTTTATTTATAACAGGCAAAGTCCCGGGTAGTCCTAAACACACAGGACATACGTGAGTGTTGGGTTCAGCTTGTTGATAATCAGCAGAGCACGAGCAATACATCTTACTCTGAGTGACCAACTGCGCATGAACTTCTAGGCCTATTACAGCTTCATAGTCGGGCATATTATGATCATTATAGTCACTTAATGTGATTTATCTCAATCGTAGGGGCTGAGATTCTCATGCTAACTTATTGACCTATAAATACTAAAATCCTATAATTATTATGACGGCCTCAGGGCCGTCGTTTTTTGTGTTGTATGTAGATACGTGTGTTACCTGAGTTTTCGTCGGCCCGAGTGGCGCAACGGCAGCGCAGCCGATTTGTAATTGGCAGGTTGTGGGTTCGACTCCCTCCTCGGGCTCCACTGTTTTAAAGTGCAATACAATTATAGGCGCTAAATAGGCGTTGGCGTGCCGCAGCTGCTGTGCTAAACTTACGCCTGCCTACTTGGAGGGATGGGAGAGTGGTTAAATCCATCAGGCTGTAAACCTGACGCCCTTTGGGCTACGTAGGTTCGAATCCTACTCCCTCCACCATTGTAGGTTGGGCTTAAGATAGGCGGGCTAAAGCCCACATAGCTCAGATGGTAGAGCACGTTCTTGGTAAGAACGAGGTCATCGGTTCAAGTCCGATTGTGGGCTCCACGACCTAAAGTGAATGTTGGTTAGGAAGAAGTTATAGAGTATATAGCCGTAAAGGCATTACAGTTGAGGGGCAAGATATGGCCAAGCAAAAATTCGATCGAAATAAGCCACATGTGAACGTAGGTACAATTGGTCACGTTGACCATGGGAAGACCACGCTTACTGCTGCTATTACAAAAGTTCAGTCTTTGGCTCAAGGCAACGAGTATTTTCGTGCTTTTGATTCAATTGACAGTGCTCCCGAAGAGCGTGCTCGGGGTGTAACTATCGCGATTGCACACGTGGAGTATGAGTCAGAAACCAGGCACTACGCGCATGTGGATTGTCCGGGACACGCTGACTATATCAAAAACATGATTACCGGGGCTGCACAGATGGACGGGGGAATCCTTGTTGTCAGTGCACCCGACGGACCTATGCCTCAAACACGAGAGCACATACTCTTAGCTAGGCAAGTAGAAGTTCCTAAGTTGGTGGTTGCTCTTAATAAAGTTGACATGATGGACGACCCCGAGTTGCTGGAGCTGGTTGAATTAGAAGTTAGAGAACTGCTGAACCAGTATAATTTCCCGGGCGACGATACCCCCATAATTCGGTTAAGTGCTCTTGGTGCACTTGAATCTGCTTCTACTGACATCAATGCCGAAGAGTACAAGGGGATCCGTGAACTTGTTGCTGCAGTTGATGATTACATTCCAATCCCTGAACGGCCCAAAGATCAGGATTTCCTTATGCCTATTGAAGATGTTTTCAGTATCAAAGGTAGAGGAACAGTGGTAACGGGTCGAATTGAGCGCGGAACAGTGCACCCCGGAGACGAGATAGAAATTGTCGGGTTTGGTGACGATAAGAAGACTACCGTCACAGGTGTTGAAATGTTCCACAAACTTTTGGATGAAGGTGAGCCCGGTGATGCCGTTGGAACACTCTTACGAGGTGTTGAACGTGATGATGTTGAACGGGGTCAGGTTCTTGCAAAGCCAGGAAGTATGAAATCTAAAACTTCTGCTCAGGCTGAAGTATATGTCCTTAGTAGAGAAGAAGGCGGACGTCACACTCCTTTCTTTAGTGGTTACAAGCCACAGTTCTTCATTAGGACAATGGACGTTACTGGTGAAATTAAATTACCTGATGGTATAGAAATGGTTATGCCAGGTGATAATACAAAAATGGAAATTAGTCTGATTACTCCGGTTGCGATGGAAGAAGGACTTCGCTTTGCTATTCGCGAAGGGGGTCGTACCGTCGGTGCCGGAGTAGTGACTTCAGTTGATTAGGGGGTCTTCTTGGCTAAGAAGAGAGGCGATG
>CAYMJY010000023.1:0-22442 GCA_964391355.1 uncultured Dehalococcoidia bacterium
TTGTTGTAATTTCTGCGTTTAAAGTGAGTTCGTTGAACATAGTTCGCGCAGTTAGGGATATTCCCGAGCCACCATCGGAAGCTGTCAGGTTGTACTTACTTGTAAAGCAATTTGCCCTACTTATAGTCCAGGCTATTAAAA
Organism: uncultured Dehalococcoidia bacterium; assembly: GCA_964391355.1. Taxonomy (GTDB): domain Bacteria; phylum Chloroflexota; class Dehalococcoidia; order Lucifugimonadales; family Australimonadaceae. The sequence goes on from CAYMJY010000023.1 coordinate 142, forward strand.
TTTACCGGAACGGATCGTTTAGGAGCTACTTTAGACTAGTCTTACTATCAATTCCCAGGGCATTAATTAAATTTTTATGGGCTGCATTCCTAACAGGATATCTAATGATTTTGCTTGGAATTCCTCAAGTATACTTTGGAATTTTAGCGGAACAATTAACCTTGTTCTTATTTGGACTATCCCTAAATATCATTGGCATTCCTTTGGCAATTAGACATTTGTTTGCATTATCAGAACGTCTGGCGTATTCAATAGCTGGTTCTTTATTAGTCATTCTATGGATTGTTCCATGGGATTGGGAATCTTTTGGCTTACCTAATTTTGACGCTGGGGTGGAAATATTTGTCACATCTGGCGTCACTATAGTCGTTGGTGCTGTTTGGGTTGTAATTTACAACTCTAGTTACATTGTTAATTTACTCTCACGTGCTATGGGTCAGGGTCGTACCCTTGCTCCAATTGTGCGTACAGCTACTGCATACCCCATGGCTAGTAGATTGCGCACAGGGATGACACTAGCAATGTTTTCGTTGGTTATTTTTACGCTTATGGTTGTGGGCTTTATTAATGCTGCATTTGCAGGTGCATTCAGCGACACAAAGCGCATTTCTGGAGGCTTTGATATAACTTCAAGTGTCAACTTCTCTAATCCAATTGATGACATTGCAAACGAAATAGATAAAGCTGATTCATTGGATATCGATGAATTTTTGACAATTGGTGAGTTGTCGGGACTGCCAGTAAAAATACGGCAATCGCAAACTGAACAAAAATCTCAAGATTGGTTTGTTACCGGAATTGATGCCGGATATGCCGAGTACGTGACTTATGGTTTCACGCTGAAGGACGCGCAGTACAAAACTGATCGAGATGTTTGGAATGCATTAATAGAAGATGAAAACCTAGCTGTGGTTAGTTCTAGGATAGTTGCTTCAGGTGCGCCTGAAGGATTTAGGGAAGTTTCAGACTTTGAACTAGAAAACATACAAAGAACCGACTCAGAGATGCCTGAGGTATTTGTTGAAATACAAGGGCCTATGGGAGCTCAGTCAAAGAAATTAAAAGTAATAGGTGTTGTGGAAGAACAAGCTGTTTTTGCTAGGTCAGTAATCATAAGCCACACATCATTGCAAAAGCTGTCTCCTGTACCTTTGCCAGTCTTGTGGTACGAAATAGCATTAAAAGACCCCTCGATTTCAATTCAAACTGCTACTGCTCTTGAAGAGGTATTTGTTGAAAATGGATTGCAGGCTCAGTCACTTGAAAAGTTAGTCAAGGAGCAAAATGCTATCAGCTTGACGTTTAATAAATTGATTCAAGGTTTCATGGGCCTAGGTTTAGTCGTTGGAATAGCAGCACTAGGTGTGATTGCCGCGCGATCAGTGGTGGAAAGAAGAGTGCAGATAGGCGTACTCAGAGCCATTGGATTTAGAAAAGAGATGGTACAGCTATCATTTTTGATTGAGTCATCTTTTATTGCACTATTAGGAATTGTAGTTGGGTTGAGCTTAGGTTTTGGTTTGTCCTATGGGATAGTTAGCAATATAGGTGAAGAGATTCCTGGCGTATCCTACCGAATCCCCTGGTCTACAGTAATAGGAGTAACTATTGTTGCGTATGGAGCATCTTTGATAATGACTTTTATACCCGCAAGACAAGCATCGAAAATTTACCCTGCAGAAGCCCTGCGTTTCGACGAGTAGGGCTATTTTAAAGCTGATAAAAATTCCGATCGTAATTTTGCGACCTTGGGCTCAATTACTACTTGGCAATACCCTAAACCAGGGTTATTCCTAAAATAACTTTGGTGATAGTGTTCGGCTTCATAAAATTCATCAAGCGGTTCTACACTAGTTACAATCGGGTTTGCCCAAACTGCGCTATTTTCAAGCTTGGAAATAATAGCGTTAGCAGTCTCCTTTTGTTCTAGAGTTTCAAAGAATATTGCAGAACGATATTGAGTTCCTACATCTGCGCCCTGTCTGTTTAATGTTGTCGGATCATGAATCACAAAGAAAATGTTGAGTAAGTCCTCAAACGTCACGAAGTCCGTATCGAAATTAATATTAACAACTTCAGCATGTCCAGTTAGCCCAGTACAAATTAATTCATAAGAGGGATCTGGTAGGGAACCCCCAGTATAGCCAGACACTACTTTGTGAACTCCTTTAACCTGTTCAAAAACTGCCTCTAAACACCAGAAGCATCCACCAGCTAAAGTCGTAGATTCTAAACTCATGAGATCACCTATTAATTCATTTGTGCCGGGTCAAGAGATTCTGTTTTACAAAATGGGGCTTCAGGTCCATTTTTACCTCTATGCTCTGTTATGAAGTTCTTTAATTTAACCTCATCATAACTATCTAGTTCGAGAATTCTACCCCAAACGGTTGCTGCTATATCAGAAGTCATTTTACCCCTGTAGATCCCCGCAACTAAACATCGCGGGCCGAGGTTTTGAATTAGCCTATTTACTGACCCAGCAAGTTTAGGGTTATTAGGTTTGTACCAGATCACTACAGCTCCATGTTCCATATTGTGAACAGCCGCCTCCGGCACCAACGTATCATCCATAAAGCCGTAGCGACTTGGTATATCCAGATGGTTTCCCGAGGTTGGTGGTGATGAGTTATATGCATACGGAGGGGCGTGTAGGCCAGTTAAAAGAGGTACTGGTTGCCCTAAACCGTCATCAGAGCTTCGTGGGAATATCAAGAAAAGGGCAGTGATTATTAAAAGTATCAAAGCACTTGCAATAAAAATATTTCTTCTAAGCCGGCGCTGTTTTCTTGAGTTCAGTCTTTTCCCACGCTCTGATTGCGCCCTTCTTGATCCTGCAATTCTTCGTTTTCTATCTAAAGCCAACCCACACCTCTGTCTTATAAATTAATGGTGGTCACCTGAGATTTAAGAGCGTACCTAGCAATTCTCCTAGGGTCAACCAGTAGTAAGTGATAAACAAACCAGCAAAGATAAGTAATAAAGAACTTACAAGTTGAATATAGGGCAAAGTTTTGCGTACAAATTTTATAGTGGTTTCTCTAAATACAGCTATGCTTAGAGTAAGTAAAAGCATCACCAACCCCATTCCTGAGCCATAGAGAAGTATTTGATATGCTGATTGCGCTACTGAACCAGATCCTGATGTGCTGATCACCGCCAGAAAAATAGGGAGCGTGCAACTCAGGGATGCCAAGCCAAAGGCTATTCCGAAAATAAAATATGAAAATGTCCCGCTGGTAACACTTAAATTTAATTTCGATGAAATCCTTGCAGGAATAGAGGAGTATATTTCCCCACCAAAAAGCATGTATGAACCGGCAAGTAATAGTAAAGCACCAACGGACAGCCCTAACCATGGGAAAAAATTAATAGCACTTCTTGTGCCTAATGACATTGGTATGCCAATTAAGCTGAATACAAAAATAAAACCAAAAGTCACTGAAATTCCGACTATTAAGGCTTGTCGTAATTTTTGTGGATGCGTACTTGCAGTGTTAGTGTTTCCTCCGAGGTAAATTCCCAAATAAGCAGGTAACATAGCAAAACCACAAGGATTCACTGCTGCCACCATCCCTGCACTGAAAGCGAATCCTAGCGGGAATAGTGGAAAAAATCTTTGAATTAATAATGATGAAGACGAAGATAATGATTCAACACTTCCAACCACAAACCCTATTTCTGGTCCATTTATATAAGCGAATAAAGTAATAGCGGCCAGTGTTGCAAAAAATAACGCTATCGGGCCCGTATGTTTCATATGAAAATCCAAATCTGTTTAGAGACTATCTTTTTCTGACAAAAAATGAACTTGCTAACATCAGAAGACCAACTGATACAAATGATAGTGCCAAAGCAGAGATTTGAGCATCATTGATTCGGCCAGACTGAACCGCGTCATATATGGCGATCGGCATAGTTCTGGTTTCCCCTGGTATATTTCCAGCGATCATGATAGTTGCACCAAATTCTCCGATCGACCTAGCGAGTGCCATAGCGATACCCGCTCCAATTGATGGTGCAGCTAGAGGCACTGTGATTTTAAGAAATACTGATAATGGGCCAATACCATGTGCCTTGGCCGCATCCTCAAGTTTAGTATCTACTGACTCAAATCCAGCTTGAGCAGCGCGAACCAAAAAAGGAGCGGAGACAACAAAAGCAGCTAGTGTGGCACCCGTCCAATGAAACACTGGGGAAAATTTAAAGATGGCTTCCGTGAATCTCCCTGCCGGCCCATTTGATCCAAGAAATTGCAACAGGTAATATCCCAAAACAGTAGGAGGCAACAACATAGGAGTAAGTACTAGGGCATTAATAAACCTGTATCCCTTAAAGCGATAATGAGCCAACGCATACGCAATAGGTATTCCGATAAAAATAGCGAGAGCAGTGCTACTGAGACCAATCTGAAGGCTTAGCCGTAATGCTGCCCAATCCATCAGTGCTGACCACATGCAAAAGGTTTTAATGAATAACCGAAGGATTCAATAATTTTATTTGATGCATTTGACTTAAGGTAAGTGGCAAATGATCGAGCGAGGGCAGGGGATAAGGTTGATTTATTTATCAAGATCGTTTGTCCCAGTTCTCCTTCTGAACAATCTGTAACTTCCCATATATTTAGACCATCTGTTAACCCTGAGTGAAATTGAGATAAGGCAATGAAACCAACCTGAGCGTTACCTGATTTTACGAATTGTAAAGAATTTGAGACATTAGAGCTAAATACAATCCGTTTTGAAATTGTTGGGTATATTTCACTATTGCGAAGAATTTCTATTGCTTTAGCTCCATACGGTGCCAATTCTGGGTTTGGTATCGATATATATTTTACTCGGTCGTCAAGCACCACATCCTTCCAAGACATTGGAGTTTCAAAATTTAAGTTAGTAACCAGTGCCAATTTGCCATACGCAAACGTATGGCGAGAATTTTCTAGAACCATAGCGTTGGATACACCGTCGGAAATAGATTTATTTGCGGATACAAACAAATCTAATGGGGCACCAGATTTAATTTGGTGTGCAAGTGAACCAGAAGCACTTACAACAAGGACCAAGTCTGTTTCGTGTTTAGTCTCAAAATCAGCGGCTAAATCTATGAATAAATTCTCAAGGCTTGCAGCAGTACCTACCAAAAGTTTCTGGGAGTTTTCAACATTATTATCCTGGCATGCAGTACCTAATATTAAAACAATCACGAAAGCAAAAAAAGATAAGCAGAAATTATATGGTTTGGTATGTTTATCAGTATGCTTAGGTTTGTTTTGAGCGTCTATAGACATAGAAAATGTATTAAGTCAGAGTGCAAAGGTTTTTAAGGGATTAAGTGTATAGAACCTTGTTCAGCATTTATTTATAAGTAAATTCCTTTTCTAGGATACTGACCGAGAATAGCATGACTATACCACTGAGGGTGAATGTCTCCGAATAGTCATTGAATAGCGAAGTAAGTTACACCGTTCACTGATCCAGATTCCGATTATTTAGCTCCCAAAATGAGTACCGCCCAAAAGACTATAAATGAACCACTCGTTCAGCCATATTGGGCTCCAAGCAAGACTTATAGCAGAAGATAGGGATTTACGTAGCAAATCCCAGATACTTATTTAATATTCATCTGATTTATTTGCTATTTATAATAGATTATTTAGCAAATAGTTGACATCAAGTGAAAAGGGAAGTAGTATTCAGGTAGAGGAGCTCTTATGGCAAAGCTAGGTCCCTTTTCATATCCAGACATTCGCTTCGGTGATGCTGTAGAAATAGCTGGTCGCATTTCTACCAAATTCCATGGAACTGTGAGCGTTAAAGGCTTAGCCTGGGAGCTAGGTATGGCTGAAGGTAGCGGTACTCTTTTTGCTAAAGTTGCAGCATTACGCGATTTTGGTCTTGTTGAAGGACGCGGAGAATTACGAATCTCACCCTTAGCCCAGCGTGTATTGCACCCTACATCTCCATTGGAAGGTAAGGAAGCTAGAGCTGAAGCTTTTCAACGTGTAGAGCTTCTTAGGCGCCTCCATTCTCGCTTTAATGGAGAAATACCTGATGACGTTAGCTTACTTGTTGGCCTTGAAGAAATTTCTCGTGCTCGAAGAGATGAAATTGTCCGCAGGGCCTCGCTAATTCAAAAACATTTAACCGATGCTGTTCGCATACTTGGCAGAAAAATAGAAACAGATAAAACAACAGAATATTCTGTTGAAAAACAGATTATCACAAACCCCGACACATTTACTCAATTTCAACCCCAGGACTCTCATAACACTATTAATTTGTCCGTTGCGGGTCGCCTGCTTGAGGTTCCTCTTACCGAGGCCTATCTTGAAGTTGCTATCAATCTTTTGAAGACAATTAGCTCTGAAATTTCTTCAGAAAATATAGATAATTCACCTGAGCATTCCCATATTTCTTCTGGTGTAGCCCCTATAGATGATGAAATTCATCAAAACGTCGCTCAGCAGTAAATCATTTTCATATATGAACTCCCGTGGCGCGGGAGAGGGGTATCCCATTGGGATACCCCTTTTCGTTATACAGAGTTTATAAGGCCGTTTGACTCCATAAATGGGTCTGTGGCCTTCTTAGCCTGCTCAACCCCACATATGGGTAACTTGTCGATGTCTAGAAGCCCCAACTGCACTAGAACTGATGCTTGATCCCAGTAAATGTGTTCATGAGCGAGCTTATCTCCTTCAAATTGGACTATTACTACAAAAGGAATTTCAACTTTTTTGTTTGTTGGTTTCACTTTAGGAAGCATCCAATCCATTTCTACTGAGTGAGTAAATTTAAAAATAAATTCATCGATCACCCTTGTTTCACCGACAGTGCGTGATATTGGTACAAGCTCTACATCCTCTGGCATTTTGGGTATGAAGTGATTTGTATAAAAATCACCTAGCTTATCTTTTCCATTGCCACCGGTCATTGTGGGAATATGATTTACGTAAGCATGGTCTACCATGGTTTTCAAGGTTTCTTCAGTGTTTTTTGTAGAAAATTCATGGCGAATATGCTCTTCCCAAAGCGCTGCTAAGTCTGGTATTTTTGTTTCCACTTTTTCTCTCCGATACAGTAGTTCATTTCTAAGTATTTTCTGGAAATCCTCCGAGTAGCTCAAGTAAAGTTCTTGAGGAAGCTGTAGTGAAACCTTGGAGTTCAGCAACTTCCTCAACAGAGGCGTTACGGAGTTTAGTTAAATTCCCAAATTTGCGTAGCAATAGTTTTTTTCTTTTAGGGCCAATACCTGGGATCATATCCAAATCAGATTTCGTTGATGCTTTAGACCTACGGTTTCTGTGGTAAGTAATGGCGAACCTGTGCGCTTCATCCCGAATGCGTTGCATTAGATACAAACCTTGTGAATTTCTATCAAGGAATAAAGGTTCTGGCATATGAGGCAAGAAAATTTCTTCACGTTGCTTTGCAATACTAGCTAAAGGAATCTCTGTGATCCCAAGTTCTAAGAATACCTCTTGCACGGCGTTTAAATGACCTTTACCTCCATCAATCAGTACAAGATCCGGAACGTTTTTCCAAGAATCATCGATACTTATGTTCTCCGGATTCGGGTTGGCTCTGAGGGTTTTGCCAAAATCAGAAGATCCTGTTTCATTAACTTTAGTAGTTGCGGTTATTGGTAACCCAAGTCGCTTGAACCGCCTGTGCAACATTTCTTGCATTGAAGCATAATCGTCAGGGCCCTCAACATCCTTAATCATAAAACGTCGATACTGCGATGGCTTAGGACGTCCTCGCTCAAAAACGACCATAGAGCCTACAGAATTTGTCCCTTGGATATTAGAAATATCGTAGCACTCTATTCGGTTTGGTATTTCTGCCAAACTTAATGCTTCACTTATTTCATTAAGAGCTCTAAGCACTTTATCCGATTCGCCAAGCCATTTCAGTCTACGGTGTTCTAATCCTTGACGCGCATTTTCACTAACCATGCGAACTAGGTTAAACTTCTCACCCCTTTGTGGAGTTAAGATTTTTACACGCGAACCACGCTTTCCTGATAGCCAATTCTCAATAGCAATCCTGTATTCAAGTTCATGCTCTATTAATAGCTCTGATGGAATACTGGTTGTGGACTCATAATATTGATGTATAAACCTTTCAATGACTAAGCTCGAATCCTCCAGTTCCACGCCCTCCATAAGGAAATGCTCTCTGCCAGATATTTTACCGTGACGAATTTGGAACAACTCTGCCGAAGCATCATTACGGTCAATTGCTATGGCAATTGCATCACAATCTGTTTTTTTCTCAGATACAACTTTTTGATTTTCAGAAACAGATTTTATTGCCTTAATTTGGTCCCTTAGTATGGCAGCCTGTTCAAAACGCATTTCTCTTGAGGCTTCAGTCATTTGAGACTGGAGTGAATGCAATACGTTGTCTGAATCACCCTCTAAAAACCGGATCATCTGGTTAATCACTTCGTGGTATTGCGTCTCATTTACTGCTCCGATACACGGCGCTACGCACCTATTAATATGAAATTCCAAGCACGCACGTTCATCTGTCCCAGTTATCACTTTGGTGCACGATCTGTATGGAAATAACTTTTTAAGTAAATCCATAGTGCGTCTTACAGATAGAGCACTCGCGAAAGGGCCAAAATACCTGGCACCGTCTGGTTTAACCCGTCGAGTGAAGTAAAGTTGTGGAAATGATTCTGCTGGGTCAATTTTTATATAAGGATATGTTTTGTCATCTTTCAGCCTTGAATTATATGGAGGTTTATGTTTTTTTATCATTAAATTTTCGAGTATTAAGGCTTCTGACTCTGTCTCGGTAACAATGTAGTCAAAGTCAGAAACTTTTGAAGTCATTACCCGAATCTTGGGTTCTTTGCTTAAGGTTGAATTGAAATAAGAATTCACTCTATTGTAAAGATTTCGAGCTTTACCCACGTAAATAATCTTCCCTGTAGAATCCTTCATCAAATAAATACCGGAAGTTTTAGGCAGCGGATTGAGAAGATGCTGAAGTTTTTTAGTGCGAATTTCTGGGGGTTTATTTATCACAGTATTAAGAATTCCTCTTCAATATCCAGAGGTATACGTGTTTTACGGCGCTAAAATGAAACCAGTTTAATCGAGGTCAAAATTACAACTACCAATGTAGTGATTATACCGATCCTCAAGACCTCAGATCTCAAATTCGATTGCAGAAGAGTTAAATTCCCCTGAGAAGGGCGAAACGACCGTAATGGTGCAGTCCTATCTACATCCTGACTTGCTGCAGAATTGGCTTCAGTCTGAATTTGTTTGCTTTGCGGTTCGAATTCTTCAGTAACTGTACTGGACAAGTCAGTATCAATTTCCGAAGAATTTGACATCTGCGAAACTGAAAGTAGCGGTGCAGATCCAGAACCTTTTGATTTACGCTTTGCGTTTTCGCGCGCCTTATTTTGACCGGCAACTACCCGGTTTTGTTTCTTTTTTGACATTTGCTCTCCATATCATTTTGATCCTGCAGTCATTTTACTTAAATCAGTAATAATTTGTACTGTCTTTAATTCCCCTAGGGCAGAACTATTGATGAGCATATGGTATTGCTTCGGATCGTTAGGGTCTACGCCGAAAAACCTTTGAAAAAAAGATAGTCGGGCCAAATCATTATCCGCAAGAAACTTCTCAGCTTCTACTAAAGAATCGATATTTTCCCTCGCCATTATTCTTTTAAGCCGGTCTTCATAGTTTGCGGCAAGGCCTATATGCAAACAATCGGCGCGGTTAGAAAGAATCATATTTGCACCCCGGCCAATAATGACAGTATTACCAGAATCAGCAATTCTATTGACCACGTTAGAGAGAACGTTCAATAAGCGAGAGTCTTTATCATCGGTTGATTCAGATTCAGGGAAATCTCTGTATTCACGTACTAGAAGCATATCCATACCACCACCAAAATAAGGGTCAACAGCTGAACCTGATAGTGCTGATCTTTCTAGAATGTTTCTGAAAAACGAAGAAAATCGCTCTGATAAATTAATAGGGCGCTCAGTTTGTTCAGTTATTTCTTCCAAGGTGGATCCCAAATGGTTTGCAGCCTCTGAAAGAATTTGACGATCAACATAATAGTATTTAAGCCCCTGAGCTACCTGTTGACCTATTTCGTTTGCCCCACTGCCGTACAAGCCTGTGATTGTTATAGTAGACATTTAGCACCAATTTACCTTGATTTGTTAAGACCTTGGGTGTGATTTACGATACGAATCGAGCACTTGATCATTACTAATATGGGTATATATTTGTGTGCTGGCGATAGTAGCATGTCCAAGAAGTTCCTGTACATGCCTTAATGAGGCCCCTCCTCGAAGAAGATGAGTTGCAAAAGAATGGCGCAGGATATGTGGATAGATTTTTGTATCCAATCCAGATAATTGTGCATATTTTTGCAAAATCAGCCAATAACCTTGGCGTGTCAAAGGTTTGGCTTTAGCGTTTAGGAATAATGATTCCGTATTTAACCGACTTCTATTCTTTTTAAGAATCTCAAGTCTTGAAATTTCAACGTAATTTTTGAGTCTACTCAGAATATCCGAATATAAAGGGACTAGACGCTCTTTAGATCCTTTTCCGATTACAAGAACTTCTGATTCGTCAAACCGTATGCTGGAAAGTTTCAGGCCTTTTGGACCGACAACTTCTGATACACGTAATCCTGCTGCGTATGTTATTTCAAGCATTGTGCGATCTCGATAACCTTCAGGTGTAACACAATCGATAGAGTCCAATAATTGAACAATACCTCTTTCATCTAATATCTCTGGTATGTTGGTTGATGCACGCCGCACACGTAAAGATTGGGAAGGGTTCTCTGGAACTACCCCCTCGTCGGTGAGGAATCTAAAAAAAGCCCTTATCGCTGCCATTTTCCTAGCTACTGTGCTACTCATATACCCTGAATCTCGTAACATGAGGGCAAAGTTCTCTATAACAGTCTGATTTATTTCTTCTATCGATGCTCTATTAAGTTTTATCCCTAGGCCTGCAGAAAATTGTCTAAGATCACTTTTATAGGCCTTGATTGTCTCTTGGGAAAATCCTCTTTCCGAAATTAAATGACGAAGAAATTCATTTATATGATTTAATATTTCGTCAGATTTTTTGTTCATCTGAGAGCACCAACTTGTAATAGTATTTGCCGTTCAAGGTTTCAGTCAGAGTTAAGTTTACTTTTTGGTATGAATTGTCGGGGAAAGTAAGTTTCCCTTCTTTAAACTCCAGTTCTATAGAGACTGATATGTTCAATTCCTTCCAGTTTTGCATTGAAAGCTCAGTAGGGGAGTGACCAAGACCAGCGACTCCGGGCTGATCAGGAATGACTAGGCCTTTCACCTCACATACGATATCAGTCCCGGTTAAATCGGTAATTATTGCAGTTGATTCATAATCAAGGATAAACATAAGTATCAGTTGACTTCCGGTGGTTATGTCATTATTCAGGATATCGGCAAATAGTCTTGAACATTCAACCTCAAACGAGGCTTACCTTTCCAATGATCGACATTGATTGTGTAGACAAAATCAGCTAACTCTGTTCCTTCAACCCATGTTTGATTAAATGCTATTGCATCCCAAATGGCTTCATCATCTCTTATTTTTAGCTGGAAATGCTGAGCATCTCTCCCCAGGTATTGTACTTTGTTAATTTGCATTCGCCTTCCAAGGAATATAGGTGCTGGGTTGCCTATACCAAATGGTGCCATCAGTTTCATCGTGTTGAAAGCCTCGGACATTACAGTAGACGGTTTAACTTCAGCATCAATTAATCCCTTTGATGCGTGAACACCAAGCTCTGCTGTTTCTGAAGCTATAGATTCTAAACGAATACTTAGCTCCTCAAATTTCTCAAGCATGCACGTGAATCCTGCAGCTTGAGCATGACCACCGTATCGTAGTAGTAAATCCGAACAACTATCCAATGCGGTGGCCCAATTAAAGGAGCCATTAGTCCTGCAACTCCCAGTGACGATATTCCCAGATGCTTTGAATACTACAGAGGGTAAACCGAATTTTTCAGATAATCTGCCTGCAGCTAAACCCACTATTCCTATGTTAAAAGTAGGATCGCCGACGATTAGAAGGTTTGGCTGTTCTTTCATATCTTGAACTAGCGCAACACAATGGTTTACAGTCGAATTTGTTAGATCCCTTCTCGTCAAATTTGTATTCTCTAGAATTTTTGATAATTCCGATGCTCTAGAGCTGCTGGAAGTTGTTAAAAGCTCGTATGCCAAAATAGCATCACCCAACCTTCCTGCTGAGTTGATACGTGGTCCGATAGCAAAACCGATGTTTTCAGCATTTACTAAAGGAGTTGAAATTTTAGCTTCAACCATGAGATGCTTCAATCCAACATTTTCTGTTTGCCTGAGTTGCTTGATACCCCTATCGACAATATATCTGTTATCTCCAATTAAAGGAGCCATATCGGTAATAGTTCCAATTGCAGCTAGCTCCAATAACCCTTCGCTCCAATTTGGAAATTCATCAGATAATGTAGCATCAGCAAGTTTCAAAGCCATCCCAACTCCTGTCAGTTGTTCAAAAACACCGGCATGTGATTCAGATTTCGGATTGAGAATTGCGATTGCTTCGGGTCTTACTTTACCGACAACGTGATGGTCAGTAACAATAGTGTCGATCCCTATTTCCTTTGCATACTTGATTTCTTGCAAATCATTAGAACCACAATCCACAGTTACTATTAAAGTAACTTGTTTTGCGGATATAGCTTTTATCGAATCGAAGTTCAGGCCATGGCCTTCAGATGCCCGATTTGGAATATAAGGAATCGTGTCTAGGCCAAAACGTGTGAATGCTTTGACTAACAACGCGGTACCGGTTATTCCATCTGCATCAAAGTCTCCGTATATACAAACTTTTTCTTTGTTTTCGCGAGCCGCTCTGATTCGTTCTAGAGCCTCACTTAAATCAGTCAGTATGCTGGGTGGTAAATACAGGGAATCATGGGTATTTAAATATTCTTCAGCAGTTTGGTTGTTAGAAATCCCTCTTAGATACAACAAATGTTCTACTAATTGAGACAAACCTAACTCAGTATTGTTTGAGATAGTTGCGATGGCCCATTTTTTCTGCAGACCGAAAAATTCAATTTCATTTCTTGAAGCCACGATCGAATATTATCTAGATAAACTAGCTTAACCAAGAGAAATCAATGTTTTAACTACATGATTTAAATACCAACGAAGCGTTGTGGCCACCAAATCCAAGATTATTAGTCATTGCTACAGAAACTGGGTGAACAGACATAATGTTTGGTGTGTAATCCAAATCACATTCCGGATCAGGGTTGGTCAAGTTGATTGTGGGAGGGATTATTCCCTCTTCAATAGCTTTTACTGTAATAACAGCCTCTACTCCTCCAGCAGCCCCTAGAAGATGGCCCGTCATAGACTTAGTTGAGGAAATTTTAAGTTGGTCAGAGTGGTTAGCAAAAACCTGCTTCATCGCTAGCGTTTCAAATTTATCGTTAAGTGGAGTCCCAGTGCCATGAGCATTAATATAGTCAACTTGAGAGGGGTCAATATGAGCATTTGCTAGTGCTTTTCTCATCGCACGTGCTGCCCCAGAACCTTCCGGATCAGGTTGGGTCACGTGATAGGAATCTGAGGTTGCTCCATAACCAGATAATTCAGCTATTGGCGTTGCACCTCTCCGTATTACAGATTCCTCTGATTCAATGATTAAAATCCCAGATCCTTCACCCATTACGAATCCGTCCCTTTTCGAATCGAAGGGCCTACTCGCTAATTTCGGAGAATCATTTTGTTTTGATAGAGCCATGCATGCATTGAAACCGGCAACCGCTATTGGAGTGATAGGTGCTTCCGCACCACCTGCAATTGCAATATCTATTTCACCTTGAGAAATCATTTCAAATGCTTTACCTATAGCATCAGCTCCAGATGAGCATGCAGTCACTGTGCAGAAATTAGGTCCTTTAGCGCCAAATATTATTGAAACTTGCCCGGAGCCCATATCCGCCAACATCATTGGTACCAAAAAGGGATTAACTCGAGTGGGGCCTTTTTCCGCAAGCACAGACCACTGATCTGACAGAGTAGCTATTCCACCAATTCCGCTACCAATTACCACTCCTACTCGATTCTCATCGATAGATTGGTCTCTAATATCTAATTTAGCTTGCTCAAGAGCTTGGGCGGTTGCAGCTACTGCAAACTGTGCAAATCGATCCAGACGACGTGATTGTTTTCGGTCAACATAAATTGTTGAATCAAATTCTGCAATTTCTCCAGCAAAAGTTGTTTCAAAACCAGAGGGGTCGAATGATTCAATCGTGGCAATCCCAGAAGAGCCTTCGATTAGAGAATTCCACGAATTCGACAAATCGACTCCTACAGGAGAAACCATTCCCAGGCCGGTAACATAAACTTTCTTAGCCAAAACAGGCTCCTAAAATGAAGTTGTATAAATCATATGGTGGATTCAATTACCAAAACAATGGCTATGTCTGTATTTGATCGTAATTTTACGCAAAGGGCTTTTAAAAAGCCTAATTAAGTTCTACAGGTCTAAGGTAAGGACGACCATTACGCCGCTCCAGGTACCCAGCCCTTTCATTAAGACCATGGCTAAATATCAACAACCATCCTTCACTTAATGCTTCGTTTAATATTTGGCGTTTTGACTCAAGTGTTTGTTCCGGGCGGCGATCACTTGCAGATATACATGAAAGTTGGAGGTGATGTGGCGTAGGTACTAGATCACCTAAAAAAGCTACTCTTTCGCCACCATGGTTAATCACGACGATTTGATGTCCGTTGGTTGGACCACCAGTTCTTCTTACAGATAAGCCAGGTGCGATGATGCTTTCATCGTCTAATAATTCCATTTGACCTTTATCGAAAAGAGGCATGTAGTCATCATTTGAGTAACCATCAGCATCTCGCTCATTAGGGCTCATGGCCTCTTCTAAGGCACTTCTCTGAACAAAATAACGTGCTTTTGGAAATGTGGGAGAAAGTCCTCCTCTGCGTTCAAGCTTTGTGCAATTGCCTGTATGCTCAAAATGCAAAGAAGTCAGAACTACACCATGAATGTCTTGGGGCATGCAGCCCATTTTCCGTAACGAAGGTAGCAGCTGGCTCGTGCTTAATCCAAAGGAATCACGGGCTTCGGGGGTCATTTTATGGCCTGTACCGGTATCAATTAAATATTTATGCTCGCCAAGATTAACCAACAGGCAATTCAGACCTATTTTGATCCTGTTCCTTCGGTCTGCGGGAGCCCATTCTTGCCATTGTCCTTTTGGAATTTGACCAAAAATAACCCCGCCATCAACTTTCATTGAACCATCTGAGACCAGGTTAAGAGAAGTCATTCCGGACAATGCAAAACACCTCAATCAAGAGCTTAAATGTCGTCGATATTGACGATGGGACCCGTGGGCTAGTCGTGTACCTTAGCGCCAACTATTACAGGTACCGTGGGCCTACCATATGGCTGAGCTTCATTCATGTCAACCTTCAAGCGTTAGGAATCTAATGATTGGCTATGGATAACTGACAGTGCTCTCATTTGTAGGTTTAAATTCTTGCCTTTTGGTGATTATACGTGGATCTTCAACAGTCTCTGCTAAAGATGCGCCTGGGGGAACCATGGGGTATACGTTCTCTTCTGGAGCGACTCGAAAGTCAATTAGAAAAGGTCCGTCCTCGGAAATAGCTGCGGCCATGGCTTTCCTGACATCAGATTTTGATGTGACACAAAGTGCTGGTATTCCATACGCTTCACAAAGTTTAACATGATCAATTGGTGGTATATCCACAGCTTTGTAATGGTGGTCATAAAATGATTCTTGCCATTGTCTCACCATCCCTAGGAATTGGTTGTTGATAATTGCAAATTTAATGGGAAGTTTTTCTTGAGCGATAGTTGCCAATTCCTGTAGTGTCATTTGAAAACCACCATCTCCTGCTATGCTCCAAACAGTAGAGTTTGGTTTCCCTACTTGTGCGCCAATGGCAGCAGGAACTTCAAATCCCATTACTCCTAAGCCACCAGAGGTGATAAAACTACGAGGTTCTTGTAAACGGACAAATTGTGCTGCCCACATTTGGTGTTGCCCCACTCCCGTTACAACCACTGGATCTCTAATTTCATCGATCAATTCTGCGAGTGCGGACAAAACAAACTGAGGGTTGGGAACCTCCCCTTCAGGAACTTCCGTACTCGGGTGGTTTTGTTCAAGATCGGCTAAACGATGAAACCATTTATCGCGTTTCCTTTCTTGAATTAGTGGAATAAGTTCAGCTAAAGCAGGCTTTGCGCTCGATATTATGCCTAGGTGTGCGGGTACATTTTTGGCAATGTGGTCAGGTTCAATGTCAATTTTAATTATCTTTGCGTTTGCCCCAAAGGACCCGGGCCTACCAATAACTCTGTCATCAAACCGTGCACCGATGCCTAATATCACGTCTGCTTCACAGGTTGCGATATTGGATGCGTACATGCCGTGCATACCGAGCATGCCCATTGATAAATAGTGATCTCTTGGGAAGGAACCCGTTCCGTGCAAAGTATTAATCACCGGGATAGAGCCCTTTTCTGCTAGTAATTTTAGCTCTACAGATGCATTGGAAATATGTACTCCGTTTCCAGCAATAATTAATGGACGTTCAGAGCTGTTAATTATTTCAGCAGCTTTTCTGATCGAAAGATGGTCAACAGCTGCCTCTTCTGGTTTTGTAAATCCTGAAAAACTAGAAGAATCATAATCAACTAATTCCGCCTGGACATCCTTGGGTAGGTCTACTAGCACAGGCCCCGGTCTTCCGCTTTTTGCTACTATGAAAGCTTCATGAATTGTAGAGGCAATTTCAGCAGGATCTAATATTAAAAAAGTCTTCTTTACGAGTGGGGCTGCCATTTCACTTGTTGCACACTCTTGAAACGCTTCAGTTCCAATGAATGGCCTGGCAACTTGGCCAGTAATAGCTACTACTGGAGTTGAATCCATTTTAGCAGCGGTTAAGCCGGTGATTAAATTGGTGGCTCCTGGGCCTGAAGTGGCTACACATACCCCTACGTTCCCAGTTACTCGAGAGTATGCTTCAGCGGCGTGTGCTGATGCTTGCTCGTGACGCATCAAAATATGCCTGATCTCTGGGTAGTGCCATAAGGCATCATAAAATGGAAGGATAGCCCCACCAGGGATTCCAAAAATTACATTGACATCTTCTTTGAGAAGAGCCTCACATACAACTCGCGCACCAGTCATTTGCATTGATACCACCTAAAAGCCCACTAGCTCTCAATCATACTGTTTGAAAGGATAACAGAGGCATGAAGAATCATTTTACCAGACGACAGATAAATGCATGTAGCATTAGCGTAAGGTATTTTTGTGAATATAGCACCTAAATTTTTTGCTTCAATTAAGAGCGATTAATGGCTTTTCTACGTGGTGGTACAGCAGAGATTAATAACAAGATGCTGCAACTCACAAGAATGACGCTAGCCCAAAAAGCTGGTAGGTAAGAACCAAGTGAGTCGAAAGTGGCTCCGACTATAGGAGGCCCCAAACCCATTCCAACAAGCGTAGCGGGGACAACTATTCCTCTTATTGTCCCGATATGTTTTCGTCCAAAATAGGAAGGCCAAATATGAATCTGAACTACCATGTTTGTTCCAGCTCCCAAGCCTAGCGAAACGGCTCCGATATATAACCCGAAAGCCGAGTCAATTAATATTGTTATCAGAACTCCAAGGATTTGAAACCCAGCTGCAACAGCACCCACAATCCTTACTGGAAACCGATCTACCAAGAAGCCTGCAGCTAAAATCGCGCATGCAAAAACCAAAGCATCTAAAGAGTAAGACCAGGCAATAATATTTGAATCAATCCCTCTGTCTGACCAAAAAGAAAACCTATGTACAATAAAACCTCCCATTGCTAAGGCCATAAGGGTGTAAGCAAGTAATACTTTCCACATTGCAGAAGTTTTTAAGGCTTCTTTTGTATTCCAGTTTTCCTCCGGATCATCAGAACTCAGAAGGTTTTCGGCTGCCAAATGATTTTGCTTGCTTATTTTTTTTCTTGGTGGTTCTCCATCAGGAAGTAGGCCTTCGTCCTCAGGGGTTTTTCTAATAAAAATCAAGCCTACTGGAACAATCACGATAATTAGCAAAATAGCTGATATTAACCATGCACTTCGCCATCCAAATGTGCTGATCAACAACTGATGTAAAGGCGCAAAGACAATGCCTCCTACACCGAGTCCAGCAGTCGCAATTGCAGTAGCTTTACCCCTTTTCTTGTAGAACCATTTTGATACTGGCACAGAAGTCATCAGAGAGCCCGGACCTGCAAGCCCTGCGCTTCCAATAATTACGAACAGGAAAAGAATTTGCCATAAATTTGTAGCCCAGTTAAGTAGGGCCATTGCCGATGCTACAACTATTGCTGCCAAAGGTAGCATCCACCTTGCTCCGAATTTGTCGAGTAACCTGCCTATGATAATGGCGGATATTCCGCCTGATAGCATTCTAGAAGTATGCAACCACGATACTGCTTCGCGCGAAACCTCTAAATCATCGCTCATAGGTTTCAGGAATACGGCAAAGGTGAAATTAGCAGAGGAGTGGACCGCAATATTGATAAAGAACATAGCGAATACTATGGTCCATCCGTAATAAAGTCCGCCTTTTCCATGTTTCGTTTTAATTGCCATTTTTGTAGCCTAGTTATCACGGATACTTATATGAGGTGCAAATGGATGCAGAATCTGGAAATCACCAGCCCCCAGACTGGTTAATACTCGAAATTGACATAGCTCTTTTAGAAATCAGAGAGCCAGACCTCCGAGCACATGCTCTTGGACGAATCATTACTCAATACATACCAGCGGTTCTTAAAGCCAGTGATCAAACTGCTATCGAAAGAGCCTACCATGCACTTTTTCGGTATTTAATTGCAAAGCCGACAAAACGAAAACCTTGGGTTTTAGCCGAAGCTCATGCTGATTTAGCGGTTAATGAAATCAAGAAAATCGTTGAAAAACTAATTTGGAATCTAAGGAGCGGTAGCTAGTAGAGGACCGCCTCCGACTTGGGGTCCTCTACTAGAAAAAATCTTACCAGCGATCCCCGCCACCCGATCGAGAGCGATCCTCTCGTGGACGGGCTTCATTGACCTTAACTTGTCTGCCATCAAGGTCCTTACCATCAAGTCCTTCAATAGCAGCTTGCGCATTAGAATCATCTGGCATTTCAACAAAGCCAAATCCTCTTGAGCGATTTGTGACCCTATCAACAATAACTGTGGCGTCACTAACTTCGCCAAATGCTTCGAAGGCGGATCTCAGTCCGCCATCATTAGTATCAAAATTCAAATTACCAACATAGATCTTCATAACAGTTCCTCAACAGTCCTCATCGTAAAATAGCCCAAACTTGCAATCTACCTCTAACTTCAAAGTGTCGGCCCAGTGAATGGGGTCGCCCAGCGCCTTTGGACCCACTTATTATACAGCCATAATTGAATTAGTTGAAGTTAGCCGTGGCAACGCTTAAATTTCTTTCCGCTACCGCATGGGCATGGTTCATTTCTACCCACCTTACGCCCTTGGGTTAGATCCTCGAACTTCACTTTGTCCGAACGAGATTTCTCACAGGCTACACAAGTGCAAGCTACTGGGTGTTCTTCGTACCAATTGCTACGTTCCTTGCCAATCACCATACTTAAGAGCGCCTTTCGCTGATAACCAGGGCATTATCAAATATGAATATCAAAAACAACCGTTTGAATCTTACGAATGATAACCTTTAAAACACAAGGATTATTATCAATGGCTAATGAACCCTTTGGGAATTTCTACGAACGAGTCGGAGGTTGGTCATTCTTCACGGACTTGATCAATTCGTTCTACGGTTTTGTAGAAAGCGATCCCATTCTCAGGCCTCTTTACCCCGAAAACTTAGAGCCAGGTAAGTTTTGGTTGCTTAGTTTTCTGGCACAATATTGGGGAGGCCCAGGCCTCTATTCCGAAAAAAGAGGTCACCCTAGACTTAGGCAGAGACATTTCATGTTTCCGATAGGAGAAAAACAGAGAAATGCTTGGTTCGAAAACATGTCCAAAGCAGTCAAGTCAATGGAAATATCAGAGTCTGATACTGAATTGCTAATCGATTATTTTGAAAGCACTTCAACTTTCTTGATAAACCAAAATGATTAAATCCTCCTTCCCCCAGTTAAAACCATGACCAGATTCCAATTTTTCTTAGGGATTCCAGCTAGAAATTGGATGGCGGTAATTGCAGCTGCAATTACCGCTTTTACTACCGCTTTAGATATTCAGGTCATTGCATTTGCATTAGGCCCACTGGCAGATGCTTTTGAAGTGGATGCATCTCTTGTGGCGTGGGTATCACTTCTAAGTCTTCTATTTACAGTTGGGTTTATGCTGACCGCTGGATCTTTTGGTGATAGGTTCGGTCGAGTTCGTGTGCTTATATTCGGGCTGATACTTACTACTATCGCACTTGCTGCATCAGCTTTTTGCCAGAACTTTACACAGCTTTTAATTACTAGATTAGTACACGGCGTCGGTAACGTTTTTGTAGTCGCACCGGGGGTTGCTCTTATTGTCGGTGCAGTGCCAAAGTCTCACCGAGGAATAGCTTTAGGCGTACAAGGAATGGCAGCCGGGGTAGGTTACTTCGGAGGCCCCATACTGGCCGGCTGGGCATTAGAAACGCTTGACTGGCGCGCGCTTTTCTATTTAAGAATCCCAATCCATCTCGCATCTATTCTTTTAGTACTTTTATTTCTGAGGGCCCCTAAGGGTAATTCAAAGCTGCCAATAGATTTTCTTGGTTCAGTTTTATCTATGTTGGCTTTTGGTAGCCTGACTCTAGCAATAAATCAAGGAGGAAGGTTAGGTTGGGATCACCCATTCCCCATATTGTGCGGGTTTTTGACTCCCTTATTTCTATGCGGGTTGGTTATTGTTGAGCGGTCAACTGTAGCGCCTATTCTGGATTTTCAGCAGTTGATCAAGGTGAAATCATACTGGATCGGGATTGTCACTCACTTTTCGACGTACCATATTCAAACAGGGATACCAATTTTGTCTGCACTATTAGTAACTTCCAAAATGCAAGGCAATTTAACAGAAGCAGGTATTGTCGTTGCGGTATATCCACTTTCACGGGTACTGCTCTCACCTTTTTCAGGTTGGTTATCTGACAAGTTAGGTACACACAAAATGATAGTTTGGGGTTTGATATTATTAACAATCTCTACATTTAGTATTGGTATTTTTGCGAGCAATATGAACCTGACTTTAGTTGTACTGATGTTGTTGTTGGCAGGCATAGGATTTGTGATTTGGGAGCCTGCAAACCAAGGTGCAGTAGTAGCTTCAATTCCGAAAAATGTAGGAACAGCATCGAGCATGGTTGCTCTGTCTAGGCATTTGGGAATTGTAAGTGGTGTTACGGTTGCTACTGCAGCATTTGTAACAGCAGCTAGTAAAACCGCTGGTGTTGAAGCTGATCTAGCAAGGCCATCTGCTCTCGAACAGAATGCAATTTTGGCTGGAGTTGAGACTGGTTTTATTGTAATTGCAATAATAGGGTTAGTCGGACTTGCTGTCTCAGCCCTTAGATTTTTAGGTGGAACTACTTCAAGAGATGAAGCTTTCTAATTCAATTAGTAGATCCTCTGGCGTATCCATACCAACTGAACTGCAACTAATTTCTAAGGATGATGCCTTGCCTGAACCAATTATGACTGAGGGGATGTGTGGTTTGTTTATCAACCATGCAATTGCAAGTTGAGAAGGATGGTATCCCCATTTAGTCCCTAAACTCTCGATTCGGTGTGCAGTTTTGATTTGTTCTTCTGAGTACCCAGGGCTATTCCCGCCGCGCCAACGTTGAGTACCTGCAATCGGGAGTTTAGTATTCTCTACGCCGCTCAATAAACCCCCAGCCAGCGGGCTGTATGGAATGATGTCCACATTCAGTTGTGAACACATGGGGATTATCTCTGATTCAATTTGCCTATCTGCCAAGTTATATCGAAGTTGGTTGCATATTGGCGTTGCAAAAGGTAGCAGAGTAGATGCGTTTACCGCTTCTAATGTTTGAGCCGAATTGAAATTTGAAAGACCAAAGTATCTGATTTTGCCTTGGCTAACTAAATCATTCATAGCACTAAGGCTAACTTCAATAGGTGTTTCAGGATCAGGATGATGTGCATAGTAGATATCTATGTAATCAGTACCTA
>CAYMJY010000024.1:0-20648 GCA_964391355.1 uncultured Dehalococcoidia bacterium
GTGGCTCCACTCCTATTTTCAGAGGGAAGGAATTGATCGGTTGTTTTGGTATCAGTGGAGGTACTTCAGAACAAGACGAGGTGATGGGAAGGTACGCTAGAAGCAAAGTAGGTTGGTCACCTGAGCCTGAGGCGTAGTTACTTTTTCCCGAATATGATTCGTAGCAATTCGAGTCCAATGACTATAGCTAAAAGAGTCGCTATTCTAGAAGGGATAGTGGTGTTTTCGGTTAGATCCGAAGCCAGCACATCCCATTTTGTTTCTTTTGTTGAATTACATCCATCCAGCGCAGCGGCATCCAGAATATACCTCAATCCTTCTGTGCCATAAGCCTGCTTATACCCCTTGACCAAGTCAGAAGCCACAGAACGCAAAAAGGCATCCCTATTCTCTACGGTTTGATACCGATATGCCTTTCCTTCCGGTGTCCTAATCAATAGTTTTTTTTCTACTAGTCGGTTTAGTACCGTCATTACAGTTTTGTAATTGTGCGTACCAGCTAAAACCTTCAAGATTTCTTGGCCTAAAAGCGGTGTGGCTGAAGCCCAAAGCAGCTCCATCAGCTGTGCCTCTAAACTGCCCAATCCGATTGGAATCCGAAGTGAACCTTTTGATTGGTTTTCAATTGACGACATAATACCCCCATGAAAAAACAATGCCTGTAATCGCCATAAGAAACAACTACTTCAGTATAAATGCTGTGCCAGATTTTCGTGATACCCTTATAGAATGTTTGAAAACTTGACAGATAGGCTGACAGTTGCGCTCAGGATGATTTCCAGCAAGGGCAGGCTGACTGAATCAGACGTAGATATTGCTTTGCGCGAAGTGCGCTTAGCCTTACTTGAAGCAGATGTTAATTTCCGTGTAGCACGCGACTTCGTAAATAGAATACGGGACAAGGCTATCGGCGAAAATATTCTTCAAGGCATTTCACCTGGCCAGCAAGTTATTAAAATTGTAAATGATGAGCTTGTATCTTTATTAGGGACTCATAATTATGGCTTGTCAAAGGACGGATCGTTACCCAAAGCCATCTTGATGGTAGGTTTGCAAGGATCTGGTAAAACGACTACATCTGCAAAACTCGCCCTGCATCTACGAAAAGACGGGCAAAAAGCCCTTCTAGTAGCTGCAGATCTCAGAAGGCCAGCTGCAATGGATCAGCTCGAAATGCTAGGCAAACAATTAGACATTTCTGTCTTTCGTGAAAATTTAAAGCCTGAACAAACTATCGAAGTCGTTCATCGCTCTCTATCCCACGCGAAAAAAATAGGTGCGGCGTGGGTGATTATCGATACTGGCGGAAGGTTACATGCTGATGATGCATTAATGGCTGAACTAAAGGAACTTAAGAGTACGGCTGACCCCGTCGAGACATTGCTGGTAGTAGATGCAATGGCAGGACAAGATGCTGTAAACGCAGCAGAGGGTTTTAATCTCAAAATTGGTTTAACCGGAATAGTTTTATCAAAACTCGACGGGGATGCGCGTGGCGGTGCTGCTTTAACTGTAACTAGCGTCACAGGTGTGCCAATTAAGTTCGCCGGCGTAGGTGAAAAAATGGACGCCCTTGAACTATTTCACCCTGAACGTATTGCATCTCGTATTCTTGGCATGGGTGATGTTCTAACATTGGTGGAAAGGGTTAGCGCTCAAGTCACCGAGGAACAAGCGAAGGAACTTGAGCGTAAAGTCAGAAAAGCAACTTTTGATCTTGATGATTTTCAAGGACAATTGAAACAGCTTCAACGTATGGGCTCTATCGGCTCAATCATGGAAATGGTGCCAGGCTTAAGGGCTATGGGGTCGAAATTACCGATTAGCGATATAAACGACGACAGCATAAAAAAAATTGATTCAATCATTTCCTCGATGACTAACTGGGAAAAGCATCACCCTGACCAAATAACAGGTGGTAGAAGAAAACGCATTGCCAATGGAAGTGGGCATACTCCAGCTGATGTAAACCGCCTTTTGAACCAATTCAAGCAAATGCAAAAACTAATGCGCCAATTTAGCTCAGGCAAGAAAAAGGGCTTCGCAGGGTTGGGGATCCCAGGTTTCTAGATCATTCGCTATTCATCATGGAGAGAAGTGCTCTTTGCGTACGCAAATTTGCAAATAAATATGTTGTAGCAAAGCTTCTATATGGCGACCACATATTCTTCATAAAAACCTCGCACTCAGAATCTGATAATGGTTTGTTGATGTTATAAAGTTCAGAAATTGATTTTTTCAGCACTAAATCACCAGAAGGTGAGACGTCTGGACGTCCCATGGCTCTGATCAAAATCCACTGAGCAGTCCATCTACCTATCCCTCGAGCTTTTATAAGTTCCTCTATAATTGTTTTATCATCCAGCGAGTGGAATTTCTCTTCATCAATTTCGCCTTCCAGTATTTTCAAGGAAATATCATGCAGATATTCAGCTTTACGGCCGCTCAGCTTCACAGCTCTCAACTCTTCATGCGTAGCTGCAAGAATAGTTTCTGGACTTGGGAAAGATTTTAGGGTTTTAGAAAATGCCTGTACTTCCACACCGAAAGTATCGACTATAAGATCCCTGATTACTCTAGCTACTGTCGCAGATATTTGCTGCCCAATCACAGCCGTTACAAGCGCTTCGAATATGGACTCCGATAAAGATGGACTAAGCCCATAAAAAGTTTTCGTTATCCGTTCGAGTGGAGGATCATGCCGTACCGATTCGTAAAAGCCACTTAAATCAGATCCAAACCCAAGCATTTGGGACATTTTATTTACTGCGTAATTCAGCTCTTCCATACTGTGATGATCAGGTAATCCCACAATTAACTTACCTTGTTGTTCAGCCTGCTGAACGGCTACGGGTAAATATTGTCCTTTATAGTTGATGACTCGGTAGTAAACATTATCCTCATTAACATCAGCGCCTGAACGTTGCCTGTAATGTGTTAGGTGTTCTATAGTTTTCCTGAAATCAAAGAGGTCAGGGCTGCTGATTATTTGGCTCTTCATATATTAAGTCTCTAACACCTCTAATTATCGTAATTCCATGAACTTCGAATCAATTAATTTCTACTTAAAGCCTCTTACTGTGCGTGGGGGTGTGGAAAGGTTAGAATACTAAGAACAAAGCTATACAAAATGCAATTACCAGAGACAAACAATACACTAATCGATCCTTTTACTCTATTCTCCAAAACCTGGACTCAATATCAAGCATTGTTTGCACCGCTATTCGCAACTGCATTTTTGGGGATATTTGCGGCGAGCTTTATTTCAATCTTCAATACAGAGGACCAGGATTCCTATTTCATTGGCCAGTTAATTTTCTTGGCTTCAATAATACCTTCCACAATATCTGAAGCTGCTGTAATCATGCTTGTTTCTATGAAAAGAGACTTGGAGTCAACATCAATTGCCCGCGCTTACTCCCTTGTCTTTCCCTTAATTCACAGGCTGTTGATTCCAAGTATTTTACTTTCATTTTTTATGGTTACTTCTTTTCCTATCATTGCTCTAATCTATGCTCTAAACGTCTATCTGGCGATGCTGGCAGGCACTCTGTTCTGCATCGTATTGGCACGCACCTCATTGTACGTCCCAGTCATTTTGCTCGAACAATCATCTAGGCCATGGTCAATGAGTTTCATTCTGAGTCCAATAATCAGGAGTAATGATTTAGTAAAAGGTAAGACCCTGCGCACCTTAGGTTTATTAGCCCCGGTGGTGCTGGGTGCAGGAATACTAACTGTGATAGTTCCAGCTGTAATGGGAGTGGGCGGGCCAGACGGGAATAAAGTAGCGCTTATATTAACAGTATCTATCGTCTCAGCATTAATACAGCCTTACATCATTATCTTAACTCTATTTATCTATGAAAATTACGCTCAAGTTGAAGCTCAAAAAGAAATCGATGAGCTAGGCATTAATCCGGACGTATAAAAGCGTATAGCGTGCTCGGGTAGGTTATTCCAAAAAATCCCTCAACTTGCGCGAACGTGAAGGGTGTCTTAATTTTCTTAGCGCTTTAGCCTCGATCTGCCGTATTCTTTCTCTAGTTACACCAAAGTCACGACCTACCTCTTCCAAAGTACGACTGCGTCCATCCTCTAGCCCAAATCTAAGCCGTAAAACTCTTCTTTCTCGATCACTCAGGGAAGCCAAAACATCGTCAACCTGTTCTCTTAGTAATTGAAAGGTTGCAGCATCAGCAGGTGCCGGAGCGCTCCGATCTTCAATGAAATCACCTAAATGGGAATCCTCTTCTTCGCCAATAGGTGTCTCTAAAGATACTGGCTCTTGGGACACTTTCAGAATTTCACGAACTCTTTCAGGTGGAACTTCCATGCCCTCGGAGATTTCCATTGTGGTAGGCTCGCGCCCATACTCTTGGACTAGCCTACGACTAACGCGCATTAATTTATTGATTGTTTCAACCATATGCACAGGAATGCGGATAGTCCTTGCTTGGTCCGCGATCGCCCTTGTAATTGCTTGGCGAATCCACCAAGTCGCATAAGTGGAAAATTTGTAACCTTTTCGATAGTCGAATTTCTCGACGGCCCTGATTAGTCCGATATTGCCTTCCTGAATGAGGTCCAATAACGACATACCTCGCCCAATATATTTCTTTGCAACGCTGACCACCAGCCTAAGGTTTGCCTCAGCTAAATGCTTTTGTGATCGAATACCGTCTTTTTCAACTTTCGCATAAAAGGATCGAAGAGCAATGTCGTCAGTAGCTAATTTGATTGCAAGGTCCGCATCTTCCAACGCATCAGGGATATCTTTTATTTTCATTTGTGGTCCGAAGGATTCAACTGCGGTCGCCGGTAACAAACGGCTGTTCAAAGAAAGAGCAATAACTGAGGGCATTATCTCGAGTGGGTCTTCTACCTTGAATTTATGCGCAAGGTTATCTAAAAGCTCCAGACTAATCTCTCCGTCAATTGCGTCACGAATTTTTTCATCATTAACCAAAGTTCCAATGTCGACAGAATCATCTATTCCAAGGTACTTGGCTAAAGCCCCTACCAGCTCTTTTTGCTCAAATAGACGAGCAAACAAAATTCGTGAAATCTCTGTAGCCGGTATGGTATCGTCTTCTTCGATACCCAGATCGTCTTTTACCTTGGCGATGTGCTTATATCCAGCAATTTCCTTTGCCAACCTGCGTTCGTCTGCAGCGGTCAAAAGGGTCACCCTGCCAATCTCACGCAAATACATTCGCACAGGGTCATCTATAAGCTCAGTCCCCTCATCAACCTCTTCAACCTCTTTGCCTTTTTTAGTTGCTGCTTCTTCTTCTGCAGCTGCATGCTGCGCAGCCTCGGTTACAGGAGCGGCAGCGGCTTCTGCCACAGCTTGAGCTATTCCGACCAGTTCTTCAGTGGATTGTGCTGCTTTAGCATCGACATCTGCAACAGCGGTAGCTGGTGCTGATCCGTCAGTCACCGCACTCTCCAGGTCAACCGTAAGTTCTTGATCTGATTCGGGTTCTGAATTAGTCCGCTTGCGTGTTGCCACTTCAATCTCTCCATCCCGTTAGGCGCGAGGGTTTAATGAGTAACCAATCTTCTCTTAGGCGCCACTAGAATATAAATCCTTCAACCGTTCATTAGCTTCAAGGTTGGGGGTGCTCAGGAAATCGCCCTCGTCTATATTCTCAAGTAACGCTTCCTCTTGTTGCTTTATTTCTCGGTAGAACCTTATTTCTAATCGTCTAATGCAACTGTCAAATGCGTCAGATCTTTGCTTAAGGTCCATTTCTGGCAAAATCAGCCCTATTAGCATTTGGAGCTGCTCAGCAGCTTGGCCACTCAAGCTATCCAAAGCCTGTTCAATTGTACCATTCTGCTTTAACGCGCTCAACACTGCGCGGTTCTCTGGATTTGTAATTCGATCTGTCCCCAAATCCTCAATTCTGCCTAAGAACTCCGGGAACTGGGCTGCTAGTGCTAAAGCATGCTCCTCCAAAGGATCTCCCAAGGGTGTTCGGAAGGGTAATGCAGCAGCAGGGCT
This sequence comes from uncultured Dehalococcoidia bacterium, assembly GCA_964391355.1. Taxonomy (GTDB): domain Bacteria; phylum Chloroflexota; class Dehalococcoidia; order Lucifugimonadales; family Australimonadaceae. The sequence continues at coordinate 6,011 of CAYMJY010000024.1, forward strand.
CCTACCTTGATTACCAGTTCGCGTTAAAGCCGGTCTCCTGTTTTCGATAAGCTTCCCCAAATTGGATTCCAATTTTTCTGGAGTAGTTCCCACTATTTGTGCTAGCTGCCGAACATACTTGTCTTGAACCTTCCAGCTTGCTGCAAAAACCACTTGCGCTAAAGCACTAATTACTTGATCCGCATCGGAATCAGACAATCCAGACAGGTAACTTGTGGCTCCCAATAAAAGAAAATCTGCCAAAGACGGCGCTGCTTCAATAGTATTTCTCCAGAGTAACGGTTCTGCGCGAATTAAATCATCAGGATCTTTGCCCTTCGAAATTTGTGCAACTTTAAAAATGTCAAACGCTGGAGATCTCTGCCGAAGTGATTGGCGTCGACGTCCGTTGCTCAACTGTGTGGAATTTTGCTGTGCGATTTCAAGTAAGCTCCGGTACATTGAATTTTGACCTGCTAAATCTGCATCCATAGCCAAGACAACAGTATCTGCATTAGCCAATGCTAGTGCTACTTGTTTTCCAGTTAAGGAAGTACCCATAGAAGCTACAACATTACGGAAACCGGCTTCGTGTGCTGCTATTACATCCATATATCCTTCAACTATTACAGCTCTCCTGCCGTCTCCACTAATGCCAGATTTTGCCTTATCAAGGCCATAAAGAATGCCACTTTTATCAAACTCTGGCGTCTGGGGAGTATTCAAATACTTGGGCATAGAATCATCTAATGCCCTACCTCCAAACCCAACCAGTTCTCCAGAATCGTTATGTATCGGAAATGTCAGCCTGCCTCTAAAAAGATCTCTGGGAGTCGCACCTTCGTTTAGCGATACGAGTCCTGCATCGGCTAGAAGTTCATTTTTTAATCCTAAATTTTGCAAGTGTTTGGCTAGTTCGTTTCCATTTACAGGGCTATAACCTAACCCAAATGACGCTACTGTCTCTTCATTCAAACCCCTGCTACTTAGATAATCGCGTGCAAATGATCCGTTGTCCGAAACAAGAGTTTCACGGAAAAATCTTTGTGCTTGCATATTCGCAAATAGGATTGGGTTCTCAGAATTCTCACTTTTTGGCGCCCTGTATTGAACCTCAACGCCAGCTTGCTTGCCTAAGGTTCGTAATGCTTCAGTAAAATCTATGTCCTCAACCTTCATTAGGAATGTGAACACATCCCCGCCGGTGGAACATGCGCCAAAGCATCGCCATGTCTGGCGGTCAGGGAATACAACAAAAGAGGGGGTTTCCTCTTGGTGAAATGGACAACGGGCCTTATAGCTTCTCCCAGATTGTTTAAGATCAGGGACGTATTGATAGACGATATCAAGGATATCTATTCTACTTTTTATGTCATCGCTGAAAGCCATACTTCACTGCGCCATCTTCTGCAAAGCTTACTCTCAATCTGGTTTGAAAAAGCAAGTGCTAGTCCCCTTGAAAGACTCTTAACTTTACTTCAAACTCTCCCCTTAAAAACATCCGAAGTGATACCGGGTTTCAACCCCTCTGCAGTGAGTAATGCAAACTGATCAGTCATTCCTGCAATATAGTCAGCTGCAACTCTTTCGGTAGCATCGCCGCTAGCCCAATATTTCTCGGGGATTTCACTTGGGTTTTCCAAAAAATTCCCGTAAAGGAATTCAATTATATTCCTTGCTTGTGTGCCTTCTGGGCCATGGCCTTCTGGCATGTATACGTTCTCAAACATGAACTCTCGTAATTCATTTACTATTATGGAAATCTCGGGGCTCATACTCAACCGTACCGGCTCAGCGATCTGCTCGTAACCAGCGCATTGCCATGATGCGAAAATAACATCCCTTACCATCGAATCTACTCTTTGGGAGTGCCTTGTCCCTAGTACTTCACGAGCATTAACAGGCAAGTCTTCTTCGCTTAAAACACCCGCCCTTATTGCATCTCCGATATCATGGGCCAGATAAGCAATTGCATCAGAAAACCTTACGATTTGTGCTTCAAGAGTTAGTCGATCCAAGTCATGTGAATTGGTAAAGTCTCCGCGTGGTTTTGAGTGATGAAGAATTGCGTCACGTGTTTCTTTTGTTAAATTTAAACCCTCTCCGTTCTTTTCCAGCACGTCAACTGTCCTGAGACTTTGCTCATTATGCCTAAAACCTTGAGGCATGAGGTTATCAAGAACTTGTTCGCCTATGTGCCCAAATGGGGTGTGCCCTACATCATGCCCTAAAGCCGCAGCCTCAACTAGATCTTCATTTAGTCTGAGAGCTCGGGCGATCGTTCTGGATATTTGAGAAACCTCTAACGTGTGAGTAAGCCTTGTGACAAAATGGTCTCCCACCGGTGCCACAAACACCTGCGTTTTGTGTTTCAAACGTCTGAATGCATTGGTGTGAATTACTCGGTCTCTATCTCTTTGAAATTCTGTTCTCAAAACGTCAGGGGGCTCAGGAGAAATCCGCCCTTCTGTATTTGAACTCAAAACTGCAAGAGGTGATAGATACTCCTGTTCCCAGTGCTCATGGCGCTCACGGATGGACTCAATATGCTTAGGGTTTATAGAATCATGAGAACTCATACTGTGATTTTAGCTGCGCTGGCTGAACGAATAAAGAGGTAGGTCTAGTCTAAAGCAAAGGAAGGTATCTTTTTAGTTCATAATCAGTAATAGCAGACCGATAGAGCTCCCACTCAATATTTTTGTTCTCCAATAAGCTATTGTAGGTATGCTCACCCAAGGCCTGTTTCAAAACCTTACTCCCTGAGGCAGTCTCAATGGCCTCGTGCAAGCTTCCTGGTAAAGGACGAGCTCCCAACTTCAGCCTCTCCTCTAATGAAAGAATCGCTAAATCTCTATCAGCAGGTGGTACAGCCTCGTATGCGTTTTTAACACCTTCTAGGCCGGCAGTAAGCATCGCAGAAAAAGCAAGGTAGGGATTGCAGGCAGGATCTGCTAAACGGAATTCAACTCTGGTCGATGCTTCACGGCCGGGGCGAAATGCTGGAACTCGAACTAAATCCGCTCGATTCACAGCGGCCCAAGAAGAGTAAACAGGGGCTTCGAATCCAGGAACTAAACGCTTGTATGAATTGACCCACTGCGCACATACAATCGCAATCTCTGGAGCATGTTTGATTAGCCCTGCAATGTATTGGTGGGCTGTTTTACTCAATCTATGTGGATCATCTGCGGAGTAAAATGCGTTCACATCTCCCTTAATAAGCGATTGATTCACATGCATGCCGTTGCCATTTTGACCTGGTAACGGCTTAGGCATAAAACTTGCATACACGTTGTGCCTAAGGGCAACCTCTTTGACCACTTGGCGATATGTCATCACAGAATCTGCCATCGTTAGCGCATCTGTATGTCGCAAGTCAATCTCATGCTGACTGGATGCAACTTCGTGATGACTGTACTCTACCGGTATCCCCATCTGTTCAAGTGTTAACACAGTTTCTCGTCTGAGGTCGCTTGCAGTATCCAATGGGTTCAGGTCGAAGTACCCGCCGTGGTCTAGAGGGATTGCTTCTTCGGAGCTTTTAAAATAAAACTGCTCCATCTCAGGGCCAACCAAAAAGGAATAACCCATCTCAGCAGCTTTACCCAGCGCCACTTTTAAAACATTCCTAGGGTCTCCTTCGAATGGAGTTCCGTCTGGCAAGGTGATATCGCAAAACATCCTTGCTACTGCATTTTGAGTTGGTCGCCAAGGTAAAATTGAAAAAGTGTTAGGATCCGGAAATGCGACCATGTCGCTTTCGTTTACCCTTGCAAAGCCCTCCACAGCTGATCCATCAAACGCCATACCTTGTTCCAAAGCCCCTTCGAGTTCCGCAACCGTAATTGCAAACCCTTTGAGGTTTCCCAATATGTCAGTAAACCAGAGGCGTATAAAACGAACGTCATTATCCTTAGCAGTTCGGAGTACGTATTCTCTAGGGTCGCTTTGCTGCAAGTTCATTTCAAATAGTATTCTAACTCATGTTTTTACATCAGCACGCTTTGTGCAGCCGCCAACCTTGCCACAGGGACTCTGAAAGGTGAGCAGGAAACGTAATCTAGCCCCAGTTCGTTGCAAAATTCAATGCTTTTGGGGTCACCACCGTGTTCTCCGCAGATACCGAGCCCTAGGTCCGGGTTCGATCCACGGCCTTCTAGTACCGCGATTCTCATCAGCTTTCCTACCCCATTGGCATCAAGAGTTTCAAAAGGATTAACGGGAAGTATTTCTTCTTCAACGTAGTGGTTTAAAAACTTGCTTTCAGCATCATCTCTGCTGAAAGCAAACGTCATTTGCGTTAGATCATTCGAACCAAAGCTGAAAAATTCTGCTTCTTGGGCTATTTCTCCAGCTGTGAGCGCAGCTCTAGGAACCTCAATCATCGTGCCGAATTTGTATGGAACTCTAATGCCATTTTCCTCTAAAGTTTTTTCAATTACAGATGAAAGCCTGGACCGAATCCATTTAAGCTCATTGGCGTGTGAGACGATGGGAATCATTATCTCGGGCCTTATATCAAATCCATCTGCAGTCAATTTGGCTGCTGCATTAAATATTGCACGAACCTGCATTTCGTAAACCTCGGGCATTGTTAGGCCCACACGCGTACCCCTATGTCCTAACATAGGGTTAGATTCACGCAGACGTTCGACTAGCTCAAGTGTTTTTCTTTTTTCGGTTTGGCCTGCGTGGTTCTCTTTTGACAAATCGGCAAGCAAGTCTTCATACTTCGGCAAAAACTCATGGAGAGGGGCATCCAGTAACCGGATTACAACAGGGTAACCTTCCATCGTTTTTAAAATTTCATAAAAATCACTAGTTTGGAAGTTTTCAAGTTCAAGTAATTCCTCATGGAATATTTTGGCTTCTTCGGAATGCAATAAATCCTTTTCTGCTTGATTGATTCGCTTAGTCAACGATTCTTTTTGGGAGGCTGGAGAACCTTCCAATTGCACCCGTAGTTTTTCTATTTCCCGTTGGAGCTTAGAAGTCTCAGGTCCAGTTTCTAGCAGCCTTTGCACATGCTTTAATCTTTCAGAATCAAAAAACATGTGCTCAGTCCTGCAAAGACCTATTCCTTCAGCGCCATTCATTCTGGCTCGGTATGCATCTTGTGGGGTATCTGCGTTGGCCCAGACTTGCAATGTTCTGATTTGATCAGCCCATTCCAAAATAATATTTAACCCTTGCATTTCACTAGGATCTGGGTCTTTTAATGGTATTTCACCAATGAAAACCTTACCTGTCGCACCATCTAGACTTATAACATCTCCCTCTTTTAAGGAATGGCGCCCACATACCACTTTATTATTTTCAAAATGTAATACTTCACACCCTACCACCGCTGGTTTACCCAGCCCTCTTGTTACTACTGCTGCATGGCTAGTCATGCCCCCTCTGGCTGTTAGTACGGCTTCTGCTGCCATTATTCCGTGTACATCGTCAGGGCTAGTCTCGTGTCGTACTAAGATTGAATGGATTCCTTTTTCGTGTAAAGCTACTGCTTTATCCGGATCTAATACGATCTGCCCTATAGCTGCTCCCGGCGATCCGCTCATTCCCTGGGCAAACAATTTTTCGCTATTTTCCGCTTCCATCAGAGCATTTTGGTCAAAGTGGGGCAGCAGCACTTGCATTAGATCTTGAGGAGGTAAATTTTTTAGGGCCTGCTCCTTTGTCAGCAGCCCTTCAGAAACCAAATCTGTTGCAATTTTTACTGCTGCTGCTGCTGTTCGTTTGGCATTGCGGGTCTGGAGAATATAGAGTTTTCCTCGTTCAACAGTGAATTCAATATCCTGAACATCTCGATAATGGTACTCAAGCATTCTTGCCGTTTTCTCGATTTGGGAAAAAATTTCGGGCATGTCTTCAGCAAGGCTGGCAATTCTCGAGGGGGTTCTTATGCCGGCTACTACATCTTCACCTTGTGCGTTTTCAAGAAATTCACCATACAAATACTTTTCTCCGGTAGCTGGGCTTCGTGTAAACAAAACTCCTGTTCCGCTATCTGAGCCCAGGTTGCCGAAAACCATAGCCATGACCACACAGCCGGTACCCATATCGTGCGATATTCCCTCATGGTCTCTATAAGCAATCGCACGCGGATTGTTCCATGATGTAAACACCGCCTCTACGGATTGTCTTAGAAGAAGCCAGGGATCATCAGAAAGCGCTGCTCCCGAGAACTTAGCCATTGCCTCTTTATAGCCGGAGACTAATTTTTCCAAATTATCGGGTGGTATTTCATAATCAAAGCTAAGCCCCTCATTAATTTTAATTTCATTCAAAGGCTGCTCAAAAGTATTCCGTTCCATGCCCAAAACCACAGTGCCGAAGCCTTGTAAAAACCGGCGATATGCATCTAGAGCAGGGCGTCTATCACCCATCATCTGGGATAATGCATCAACAGTCGTAGCAGTAGTCCCCATATTTAAAATTGTGTCCATCATGCCAGGCATTGATACTGCAGAACCTGAACGAACAGATACTATAAGTGGTTCTTTTGATCCACCAAACTTACGCCCTGTTTCCATTTCGAGCATGTTTATATGTCGAACAATGTCATCCCATAAACCTTGAGGGAATTCATGGTCTCTCAAATATTCCCGACAGGCATGAGTAGTAATAACAAACCCCGGAGGAACTGGAATCCCATTACGGCTCATTTCACTTGCGTGAGCGCCTTTTGAGCCAAGTAATGCGACCATGTTGGCTGAACCTTCATCGAGTTTGTAAACAAACTTTTCGTTAATCTTCGTTGCCAAAATTCCTCCGCATGGGCATTATATTCGGCTCCCGTTTTCTTATTACAATAATATGGCCGCGGCGGGAAAGTATAGCACTCGATCCAAGTTTATGCGGCTATTTTGTTATAATTTCCTCGGTATTCTGGTGGCAATAACTCAGCTATTTTCACCATCAGCTCATCAGTACACTCTCTTAGTTCATTTCTATGTCGCATATTTTTTTTAGGTACATCTACTTGAAAAGGCTCGCCAATAACTATTCGAATTCGGCAAAACGGAAAAAAGAGCCGTATAGGATTGTGCATTTTTTCTGTTCCTGTAATTCCTACTGGTACGACCAAAGCACCGGTTTTACTGGCAAGATATGCGACTCCTTCCGAACCCTGTTTTAACCCTGTGCTATTCCTAGTGCCTTCGGGGAATAAAACTAAGGCCCTTTGTATATTTAATTCAGAGATTGCCCATGCTAGTGCTTCAGAAGCTCCGCTCGATCTCTTCACAGGATAAACATGCACAGATTTTAGAAACCATGCTGCCAATTTATTTTTAAAGAGCTCAGACTTAGCCATGAATCGCAACTGTCTTTTGATTGCAAGAAACAGCATGGGAGGATCTGCCCAACCAATATGGTTAGGGGCAATAATAATTGCCCCTTCCTTTGGAATATTTTCAATGCCAATTACTTCGAACCTGCCGAATGTAGGAATCATAATCTCGGCAAGGATTTTAACCAGCTTATAAACGAATTTACTTAGCATCCTTTAAAGCCTCAATAATTAATTGCACAACTTGGGAGATTCTAAGTTCATCAGTAAGAATCTTAATCGCATCCGGAGCTACGCTTAGAGGTGAAACCGCTCGCCCTGAATCCAGTTCATCTCGAAGCTCAATTTCTTCCCCAATGGAATCAGAATCTTCTGACCGGCCTTTATCCAATAACTCCGCAAGCCTTCGTTTAGTCCTGGTTGTATGTGATGCATCTAGGTAAATTTTAAAAGAATCCGGAAGAATTACTGTGCCCACGTCCCTGCCAACCATTACTATAGGCCCACGTGAAGCAATCACTCTCTGTTGCCGCACAAGTGGTTTGCGAACGGATGGCTCACTAGAAACGGCTGAAACATACTTGCCTACTATGTCCGAATGAAAAACTTCCCTTCCACCATGAAGAGCTATTTCGCCCGCTTCTTTAGCTTTATTTTCAGCCAGCACCCTTAGTGAGTCTTTATCTTGCAAGGCTATTTCAGTTTCCAAAGCCCAGAACGTAATAGCGCGATACATCAATCCAGTATCCAAAAAGGTGTACCCAATCTTGCTGGATAATTCTCTTCCGACAGTAGTTTTTCCACTAGCTGCCGGGCCATCAATTGCAATTGCTTCAATGCTGTGCACGTCTGTCTTCCTGCTTCACGCATGTTGCGCTTGTAATATAATGTAGTCAAGGGCGCGTAATTCACACTACATAGTGTGTTCATCGATTTTGGACATCAATAGGTTTGACCAAAGGTTGCTCTACAGATACAATGCACATGCCATCAAATAGGCACAAATCTGGTGTAATTTTCGGATTTTTACCGTTTCGTTAAGCGTTTATGTTAGCAAGGAGTAATTGATCTCATGGCAGATCAGAAAAAGAATGATTCCCCTCGTTCAAGCTCAGCTCAGAAGGCAAAATCTCCTGTGACAGAATACACAGCTTCTGATATTCAAGTCCTAGAAGGGCTAGAGGCAGTTAGAAAACGCCCGGGAATGTACATTGGAAGCACCGACCATCGAGGATTACATCACCTTGTATATGAAATTGTAGACAATGGTATTGACGAGGCAATGGCTGGCTATTGTGATCACGTAACAATAGAACTTCTCCTAGATGGGACAATCCGGATTAGTGACAACGGCAGAGGAATTCCCGTCGATATACACGCGGCTACGGGAAAATCGGCGCTAGAAACTATCATGACTACTCTTCACGCCGGAGGCAAATTTGGGGGCGGTGCTTACAAAGTATCAGGTGGCCTTCATGGCGTAGGTGCTTCTGTAGTAAATGGATTGTCTGAATGGATGAGGGCTGAAGTCAAAAGGGGCGGGCATTTGTATTCACAAGAATACGTCCGCGGTATCCCAGTAGCAGACATGATTGATGAAGGTGAGCTTCAAGATCATGAATCTAAAGTTACTGGCACTACTATTACGTTTAAACCCGATTCAGAAATATTTAGCGAAACTACAGTCGATAGAGAAACTCTTCTCCAGCGCTTTAGAGAGATGGCATTTTTAAACAAAGGGATATGGATTTCGCTACGATCAGAAAAAAATCCTCAGGAAGACAAAACTTTTTATTTTGAAGGTGGCATATCCTCTTTTGTAAGGCACTTGAATCACAATCGTGAAGTTTTGCAGGACGATCCCTTCTATTTTGAGAAGCAAGTTGACTCCACCATGGTTGAGGTCTCACTTCAGTACAACGGTGGTTTTTATGAGACTACTCTTGCGTTCGCAAATTGTATCAACACTGTAGACGGGGGTACGCATCTAGTAGGTTTCCGTGCTGCACTTACTCGTGCTATTAACAATTATGCCCGCAAAAATAAGCTTTTGCGGGACGATGGAACTAATCTTTCAGGTGATGATGTCCGCGAAGGTCTCACAGCAATAATAAGTGTTCGCCTTGAAGATCCTCAGTTCGAGGGTCAAACAAAAGGCAAACTGGGAAACGCAGACACTAAAACGCACGTAGAGCAAGCTACCGTCCAGGCTTTGGAATTTTACCTCGAAGAACATCCTAGAGAGGCTCAGAAAATAATCGATAAATGTATGACTGCTCAGCGTGCTAGAGAAGCAGCAAGAAAGGCCCGAGATTTAGTTCAGCGGAAAAATGCAATGGATGGCGGCTCTTTGCCAGGAAAACTCGCTGACTGCTCAGAAAGGAATCCTGAGTTATCAGAATTATTCCTTGTCGAAGGCCAATCTGCAGGTGGATCTGCCAAAGAGGGGCGTGAAAGGCAAAATCAGGCTATTTTGCCTTTGAGGGGTAAAATTCTTAATGTAGAGAAGGCAAGGCCGGATCGCATGTTAGGGCATGAAGAAATTCGTGCATTAATTACTGCGATTGGAGCGGGCCTAGGCGAGGATTTCAATATCCCAAAGCTTAGGTATCACAAAGTAATTATCATGACAGATGCTGACGTTGATGGTGCCCACATCAGAACACTTCTACTAACTTTCTTTTTCCGGAACATGCGACCATTAATCGATAATGGTTTTCTATATATTGCGCAGCCTCCGCTTTACAGGACAGCAAGAGGCAGGTCTGCTCAATATCAGTTTGATGAGCCCGCAAAAGATGCTTGGATGGCGCAACAGCTATATGGAAACATTTCTGTCGTTTCAAGCGATGGTAAAGCCGACATGTCCGGAAGTGAGCTTCAAGGTTTGGTTCGTAATCTAGGAGATTTTCAGTTTTGGGCCTCCTCTCTCGAAATATTAGGCCTGGATCCACGTTTGATCGGTGATTTACTTCGCGGTGTTATCAAGAAGCATTACCGCCTAGATTTCCAAGGCGTTGAGACTTTTGAGGCTGTCCAACAATGGTTAGAGAAATGCGGCCACACAGTCGTCCCCCACATAGTGAAGTCTCGTGGTGTTTATGTCCTCAATATAGAGGGCGTGGGCTCCGTTGACATAAAGCTTATATTCGAATCTCCAGCTGCTCATCGTGCCCTAGCGCATTTCAACTCAGTGGGAACTTGGGTGAACGGCAGGACATACAATGTTATCAAACGAGATAACGAGGTTGCTACGTCAATCCCTTGGTTTGAACTTAGGCAAACTCTTGAAAAGCAGGCTGAAAAACAAGGTGTGAGCATTCAGCGTTATAAAGGTTTGGGCGAAATGAACCCCATTCAATTATGGGAAACTACTATGGACCCAGAGACGCGCACGCTACTGCAAGTCTCTGTGGAAGACGCAGCATATGCAGACGAGACTTTTAATATGCTTATGGGTGATGTGGTAGCTCCTCGCAGAGATTTTATTACTGCTCATGCCAGACAGGTTCAAAATCTAGACGTTTAGGCCCTACCTTGGGTTAATTGTTACGTTGCCTGCTTCATCTGCTTCTAGGATTGAATAAAAGTTCAAACCTCTCCTGAGAATTTCCTTTTTCCCTCCTTGTTGTCTATCGAGAATACAAGCGACTAATACTACCTCTAAGCCCGCGTTTTCAGCTGCTTCTATAGCATGAAACAAGCTATTTCCTGTAGAGCAGGTGTCATCTACTATCGTAACCTTGGTGCCTGAGCTTATTGGCCCTTCAATCAATTTGCTCAATCCGTGCTCTTTTTCTGTTTTTCTGACTATGAATCCGTTCAGCGATCTTCTGTCATCTTGTTCGCTTAATACCACAAGGGCTGCAACCATGGGGTCCGCTCCTAGTGTTGGTCCTCCTACAGCTTGGGCACCTGCTGTACGGATTCTGTCCAACAATATTTGAGCTGTAAGTAAGGCCCCTCTAGAAGAAAGGGTGAGCAACCGTCCATCAAAGTAATACGGACTCTTTTTACCAGAAGATAAAGTGAAATCACCAAAGGTAAGCGCGCCAACCTTGATTGCCTCTTCAAGCAACAATTGTTCTAAATTTTTACGGTCATTCATTATTTTCCTATTTTCGCTATTGATCTTTGGTAGCGCTGCATAAATCTCTGAGTGTTTGATGAATTCCAAAACGCCCTCTGGTATTTGTTCGCTTATATCTTCGCCCTCAGCATAGAGGGTTCGAATTATAGTAGAGCTAATCGGCACAGGCGGCATTTCTAGCCATAAAACATTTCCCTCAGAATTAATGCCGGCTTTATCCAGTTCTGTGAGTGAAGGATTTCGGCCGTTTCTAGGCACTACCACAACTGTAGCTAATTCAAAAATCCGCTTGGGGTTTTTCCATCTTGAGATCGAATCCAACGCGTCTGCACCAAGAAGTAAAAATATCTCATCATCGGCCATGGGGCCCGCGCAAAGTTCTTCTAGGGTATCAACGGTATAGGTGTTACCGTGTCTATCAATCTCAATACTGGATGCAAAAAGCTTTGGGTGGTGCCTCGCGGCAGCGACAGCCATAGCCATCCTGTTCTCAGGAGATGCTAGTGGTTTTTCACGTTTTAACCAAGGTACTGCATTCGGAATTAGCCATAGCTCATCTAAGCCCAATGCCTCGATCGCGACGTCTGCAAATTTCAAGTGCCCATTATGAATCGGGTCAAATGTACCCCCTAGTATTCCTTTTCTCACTATTGCCACTCCAATTCGGCAACGCCGATTTTAACGGTGTCACCAGAATTGACACCGGCAGCTTCTAATGCCTTAATCACTCCGATTCTGCCGAGCTCTCGGTGCAGCTGCATCCTTGTAGTCCAGTTTGATAAGTTGGAGACTTCAACGATTCGTTCAAGGCCTTTATGCTCAACAATAAACACTCCGTTATCTAAGCAAACTCGCGGGGGCCCATACCGAGGCCTTTCTCTATCAAAGACGATCGGTTCTTCACTAATAGCAGTGGAGGGAACCTCTGGCATGCTTATCAATAGAGCATCAGCAAGTTCATTAATGCCTTCGCCAGTTACTGAGGAAATTGGTATAGGCAAGAGTCGGGTTGCATGATTAAGATCATCACTAAGCAGCTCGAAATTATCTCTAGCGTCAGGTACATCCATCTTGCTGACCGCAAGAACTCTTGGCTTATCCATAAGCTCAGCGGCGTGCGCCTCGACTTCATGTTCAATAAGACGGTAGGATTCAATCAAGTTAGGATCGGTTCCATCCAGTAAATGGAGGATCACTCTCACTCTCTCAACATGGCGCAGGAAGTCTAGGCCTAACCCCTTCCCTGTATGCGCTCCTTCTATAAGACCAGGGATATCTAGGAGCACGAGCGAGCGGCCATAGCCTTCGAGCACACCAAGATTAGGCTCGAGGGTTGTGAACGGATAATCGGCCACTTTAGGGCGAGCCTTAGATAAGCGGCTCAGCAACGTTGATTTTCCGGCATTCGGAACTCCGATGATTGCCACATCCGATAGTATTTTTACCTCAAGCCGAATTCGCTTAGCCTCTCCAAGGGATCCCGCTTCAGCTAGTAGCGGTTCTTGGTTTGTAGAACTAACAAAGTGTAGATTGCCTCGCCCCGGATCACCACCTGCCGCGATAACTACTGACATGCCATCTGAAACCAAATCTGAGACGATAATAGAGTCAGTTTCGGAAACTTCATGGACGACAGTCCCGACGGGGACTGTGATTCGCATAGACTTCCCGTTCTTACCTGTACGATTAGATGATTTCCCTGGCAACCCAGAATCAGCTGCCACTTTAGGGCGGCCAACTAAATGATCTAAGGACCTTAGGTTGCTCTGTGCAGTTATTAAAATGGAGCCTCCCCACCCCCCGTCCCCTCCATCAGGGCCTCCTAGCGGGCGCGATCGCTCATGGATAAATGAGATACTCCCATTCCCACCTTTTCCTGCTTTTATGTCTAATTCAATTACATCTAACATATGTAACTCTTTTTAAAGATAAGTAATAACAGAAGGAGGAGTATGGTGGGGAAAACTATGTTGGTAACCCCTAGTTTTCAGTCTATTACCTGCTTACTGATGATAACCTTTCTTGTTGGTAACTCCTAATTCTCCCCATTGTTTAATGATTCAATCGATTTCTGTAAAGAAGGATCTTGGCTTGATTTATCCAAAACTCTCTGAATTGCATAAGATACGGTGGTTCTATCCCTTTTACCGAAATGAAGCCCTATCTCTTCTGCCCTCATTCCCCCTTGTCGTAGGAGTAACATAGCTACTTGTCTTGCATGAGATACAGTTTTGTTTCTGGCGACACCTTTAAGCTCTCTAGGGCTAATCCCGTAGAAGTTTGCGACCTTGCTTATTGTGTCTTCTGGAGTTCGCGCCCGGTCTTCATATTGTGTCCTCAGTATTCTTGCTGCTAAAGCTTGCGAAACCGGTTCCCCACTAAATTGTGATAAGGCCATGACTTTATTAAGAGAGCCTTCTAGCTGGCGAACTCCTGTTGATCCAGCTGAAGCAATATATTCAAGGACGCTTGCAGGAATAGGAGTTGATGCTCTCAAAGCATGCTTTTCAAGGATTGCTACTTTTGTTTCGTAGTCGGGCTCGGTGATTTCAACGGATAACCCCCACTCGAGACGCGATTTAAGTCTGTCATTGAATGGAACAAGGTTGGCGCATGGCCTATCGGCAGCTACTACGATTTGGCAATTTTTTGAATGTAATTCATTGAATGTGTGGAAAAAAGCAGATTGAGTTCCGTCCTTACCGGCTAGGAATTGAACATCATCAATGAGCAAAAGCTGCACAGATCTGTAGCGATCATGAAAGGCATCCATCTCCCTATCGCGAATAGCTTTAGTAAATTCGTTCGTGAACTGTTCAGATGTAACGTACCGAACTCTAAGCCCCTCGGCTTTCGCTTTTGCTCCTAAAGCATGTAAAAGATGCGTTTTACCTAACCCAACAGATCCGTGTATATATAGAGGGTTGTACGTGTTGCCTGGCGAATCAGAAACAGCAAAAGCTGAATAAAACGCTAAATTATTACTAGGGCCTATTACAAAAGTGTCGAAGGTGTATCGCGGATTGAAAGTTGACTCAGAAGGGTTTTGCGTTCGGGCAGATATGTCTGAATACTTCGCCGCGCTCTCCAATAAATCGTTGTTTTGAATAGGGTCAATAGCAGGAGCACCGTCACGAACTATTAATTCCACCCGTGTTATTCGCCCCGATACTGCATGTACGGCATCAGTGATAAGCGAAAACATTCTAGTTTGCAACCATTCCGCGACAAAAGCAGAGGGGACCCGGACGACGAGTTGGTTATCATCTCTG
>CAYMJY010000025.1:0-17090 GCA_964391355.1 uncultured Dehalococcoidia bacterium
GTCCTAGGTCGTGCTAGACGGGGAGATAGCGGTGCCCTGTACCCGCAATCCGCTACAGCGGGGTTGAATTCCTGTTTAGAGTCGATCTTAGTGCCTCTGGTTTTGGGTTTTGTGTTGAGAGTCAGGCCCTGCGTAACGGATTCCCGTGAACCCCGTCAGGTCCGGAAGGAAGCAGCGGTAAGCGGTGCATTCCGGGTGCCGCGGACAAGCTTGATTTGAGCAAATTCCATTCAACCAAGTACTGGGCTTCGGCGCAAAGACAGGTGCACGACCACTTTCTAGCTTTTCAGGCAAATAAAGCGTGAGAATTGTGCCGAATAAAATTCTGGGCCAACACTTCCTCAATGACTTAAACATTTTAAATTTGATTGCTGATTCTGCACAAATCAGCTCAGTGGATAACGTAGTTGAAATTGGACCAGGGAAGGGCTCTCTTACTAGAGTTCTAGCTGACAGAACAAAAAATTTAACGGCCATAGAAATTGACTCTGCGCTAGTCAATTCTTTGCGCGAGGAATTTAAGCTAACAGTAAATATTTTGCATTCCGATGCTAGAAATTTTGAACCTACTGATATATTCGAAAGTTCTGATGAATATATTCTTGTAGGGAACCTGCCGTACTATGCGGCACTACCTATATTAAGAAGATTTTTAGAAAGTAGGCACCCTCCTAAGAGGATAGTGGTATTAGTTCAACGCGAAGTAGCACAGTTGCTATGTGCTCAGCCGGGCTCCATGTCAATAATTTCTGTAGCGTTTCAAATTTTTGGCAAATTAAGAATAATTAGGAATGTTAAGCCTGGTTCATTTTCTCCTCCTCCTAAGGTGACTTCTAGCATTGTTTCCCTTGAGGTACACTCAGAGCATTTGTCGAAAATTAATAACCTCGAGGAATTCTTCAATTTAGTCAAAGCAGGCTTTAGCGCCCCTAGAAAACAAATTAAAAATTCTTTATCAAACGGCTTAGGTTGGGAGGCTTCAGAAGTACTAAAGTTACTTCAGGACGCAACTATTAATCCGTTAAGAAGAGCACAGACAATGAGCATAGATGAATGGATTAGGCTGTACCGATCACGTAACTCAACCTAGAATGTTTTTGAGGTGTAAAGCATGGTTCAAATTAATGAAAATTTCACAGTTTCTAATGGCCATAATATTCGATATTTAGATTCAGGTGAGGGATTCCCACTTATTCTTGTGCACGGAAGAGACTCTTTGATGTCTTCAGAGCAATGGCGGTTGAACATGCCTGCATTATCTGAAGTTGCTCATGTTTATTCTTTAGATCTTTTAGGTTACGGAAAATCTGACCTTCCTGTAACTGGCTATACATTTGATACCTTTGTTCAAACTATTGAAGGTTTTTTAGAATCGTTAAATATCGAAAAAGTAGATATTTGTGGGCAGAGTGCAGGCGGCTGGTTCGCAGCACTTTTTGCTTGGAAACACCCCGAGCGTGTTAGGAATTTGATACTAGTGGGTAATGCTGGAGCTAATTTGAAAGGACCTCCTGCTGCTACGGAATGGACGCCTCCAGAAAAGGATTTTATTAAGGAGCGCTTTGCATGGGCATGGGCGGATAACGTTGAAGTAACTGAAAACATGGTTGAAGAGGCATATGAATTAGCTCGACGTCCTGGCAGAGGTGAAGCTTATTTATCCTTAATTCAAGCTACGCATGACATTGTTGAACGTGAAAAATACCTTTTACTAGATAAATTACAAGATGTGCATGCCCCTACTCTAATTATTTGGGGTTCAAATCCCTCAGCTATTGGCCTTGAACACGCATATTCACAGCACGAGATATTGCCCAATTCAGAATTGATTGTTATCGAAGATGGAGGGCATAGCGTTCAAGGAATAAAACCAAGAGAGTTTGAGAAAATAGTAATTAAATTCCTACAGGAAAACCCATAAATTTGTACTCAGTAACGGTTTTTGCGCCAGCCAAAATCAACCTTACTCTTTCTGTAAGTAGACTCAGGGATGATGGGTACCACGATATCAACACGGTTATGCAGGCAGTTGATTTAACCGACAAGCTCGAGTTTATGGAATCGTCAAAATTAGAATTAACTATAGATCCTGTTGGCTCAGTTCCGCTTGAATCAAATTTGATAATGCAGGCCGCTTTTGAACTCAAGAAAATAACTACCTCAAAACGAGGAGCCTCTATTAAATTGTATAAAAACATCCCCGTGAGTGCTGGATTAGGTGGAGGCAGCAGTGATGCTGCTGCTGCATTAATCGGCCTTAATTTATTATGGGATAGTAAGTTAAATACTGACGAATTATGTGCTATAGGTGCGAAATTAGGAAGTGACATCCCATTCTTCATTAATAATGTTACTGCTGTCGCCACAAAAAGAGGTGAAGAGCTAAATACACTGCCTTCTCCACACGAAAAGTTCGCACTAATTATAGAGAACCCCCTGCCAAATATAATTGCTAAAACGTATAAAATGTATCAATTGATACGCCCTGACCATTATTCACTTGGCCATGATCATGTAGAGCAGATGATCAGGCTTTTATCTAGAAAAATGCCCTTAGCCAACTCTACTTACAATGTTTTTGATTTCGTAGCACCTTCCTTATACGGTAATTATGATGAGATAAAGAAAACGATAAAAGAGACAGGTATTCATAATTTAACTTTGGCAGGCTCAGGCCCTTCTTTTTTTTCACTGTATAGCAATTTTGGTGATGGTTCATCAGCACAAATAGGATTAACCGAAGTTGGAATTAAAAGTCATTTAGTTGCTTTACTTGATTACAACGAAGGACTCAATGTTTCAGGCAATAGTAGGCTAATACAAATTATTTAAGTTAGTTCATGGGGCTATCAATCACGAACATAATAAAATGGTAAATTCACTTAACCTTGAAACTGCTGTAGTCGCACTCACATCTTTTACAGATGAAAAGTCAAAATTTAGCTTTGTTGGATTGAAATTCGTTGATGGTATCTACGTTTCACAAATCGATTCTCAGTCCAGTACCTTAGAGGAGTTTAGCGCATTTATTTCCCTCTGCTCTGTCATTGGTTTTAGTTCATCCAAGCTATTGTTGGAGTATTCAAATACTCAGAATCTAAACTCGCCTTTGTTTTGGGATATAAGTGAATTAGCAGAACTAATCACTCCCGAGCTAAAAGTATTCCCTAAAAAAGAAGCTGCAAATATGGGCATAACCGTGCGTTCAAGTGCCGCAAAAACTCTTAGGGACATGCAGAACTTAGAGAATGAGGCGTATATTATCTGGGAAACCTTTTTGACCTTAATGCAGAAGTTAGATGAACTGCCAGCTCTAGCAGTAAAAAAGCTTGCGGATTTTTCATCTATAGCGCGAAGCTCTGTGGCTGAATTATTAGTTCAAAAATCAAATAAACGAGAAACCGACAAGCAGGTTATTTCAGAAACGCCGAGTTTGAAGGAAAGGTTGCAGCGATCCAAAACTATAGGTACACCTACATCTGCATCTGGCATTGATTCAGGAGAAATAGATAACCTTTTAGGACCTAAAGGCCCATTTGCAAAGAGGTTCCCCAATTATGAAACACGTTCCGAGCAAGTGGAAATGGCTAAGGCTATAGCAAATACATTAGGAACTCCCGAGAGTGGTAAAAATCAGCACATTATTGTTGAAGGTGGAACAGGAATAGGAAAGTCGGTAGCTTATCTTCTACCGACCGTGCTTTTTGCTTTAAGAAATAATGTCAGGGTTTTGATTTCTACTAGCACCATTAATCTTCAGGAACAGCTAGTTAAGAAAGATATCCCTGATGTACTTGAGACACTTAAGTCTAGTGATGTAGACATAAGTTCGTTCAAGTTTACTCAAATGAAAGGTAAAGCGAATTACGTTTGCTTAAAGAAGTGGGTAAATCAAGCGAACAACGATTATTTGAGTCCTGAACAAGCAAGCGTAATGAGTAAAACATTACTGTGGTTAGACCATACAAGAACTGGTGATAGAGCGGAATTAAAAATCATACCCAGTGAAATTTCAGCTTGGGACAGAATCTCCGCCACAGGTTTTGCTAGTTGCACCGGAGCAAGGGAAGGGAATTGTTTTTACCGACATGCTAGAGAAGAAGCTTTGAGCTCACATATTGTGGTTGTAAACCATGCTCTTTTGCTTTCGGATCTAATGGTAGAAGGATCTTTGCTACCAGACTATCAATTTTTAATTTTAGATGAAGCGCATAACTTGGAATCAGAAGCGACAAGACAATTTGGTTTTAGAGTTACGAGATCCAGAGTTGAAGATCTTATTGATCGAGTGACTCAATCTATTCAATCATTAATATCTTTGACCCTGGAATTGTCGACCCAAGAAAGTAGAATCAAATCTTTGAATTTGCAATGTAGCACTATCGCCAGCCAAATTACTTCTTCGAGACAACTATGGTCTGATTTGTGTGTAATGTTACTGAAAATAGCGAAATCAAATTTTTCAAATAATGAACAGGTTGATGAATTAAGTATCACCTCTGCAATTAGATCTTCACCAGATTGGTCAGCTTTGGAAATAGCATGGGCTGATTTTGAGCAATCATTTGACGAACTTTCAATGAAAGTCTCCAGACTTATTGAATTGATGGATATCCCTTCAATGGGAAATGAGTTCACTTTTGAAGATAAGAGGAATGAATTTTTCGAATGGAACGATGAGCAAGCTGAAACTAGGAAGAATATAGCTGGTTTTATTTCTACGCCTGCAGATGACATAGTTTACTGGGTTGGTGATTCCACATATGGGCCTAGTATAAATGGAGCACCTTTAGATGTATCACGACAATTAAAGGAGCATTTATTTGCAAAAAAACAATCTGTAATACTAACGAGTGCCACTTTAACTATTGACCAAGATTTTACGTACCTTAGAAGTAGATTGGGACTAATTACCGATGATTCATTAAACTTAAGCACTCAGGAATCAGTAATAGATGAATTATTTTTAGGATCTCCCTTTGATTATAAGAATTCAGCACTATTATGTTTGCCTTCAGATGCTCCGGACCCATGGGATTCGGAATACTTATCTACACTTACAGACACGTTGGTGGGTCTATCCGTCATGGCGAAAGGGCATACCATGGCCTTATTCACCTCTTATCGTGCGTTACGAGTTGTTGCTTCGGATCTTCGCAAAAGGTTGGTTTCTACGGGTATAACGGTTTTAGAGCAATTAGTTGACGGAACTGCAGACCAACTGTCCAATAAATTTGTGGAGGATCCCCATTCAATTCTTTTGGGAACGTCATCATTTTGGGAAGGAGTTGATTTAGGAAACCAATCTCTTAAGATTTTAGTTATGACTAGATTACCTTTTAATGTGCCAAGTGACCCTATATTTTCAGCTCGTTCCTCTCGATACGACAAACCATTTGTGCAATTTTCTGTGCCTCAAGCAATTTTAAGATTCAGGCAAGGATTTGGAAGAATGATCAGGAGTAAAGAAGACAGAGGAGCCATCATCGTACTCGATGGGCGTATTAGTACTAAAAGCTATGGAAAATTATTCGTCAATTCTTTACCAGGCCCAGCTATTTCAAACGCACCGACAGAAGAGATGGTTAAACAGGTAGGTGATTGGCTCAAGGGATCCATTGATGCCATTTAGAAAACGTATAACGATTAACCAACCTTTGGATCTTCAACAAACACTCGAAAGTGGCCAGACATTCCGATGGAGAAAATTTTCAGAATCTAGATGGGTGGGTGTGATTGGCGACAGTATTTGGGTTTTATCAAAACAGGGTAATGTCATAGATATAGAGACATCTAAAAATCCTGTTGAAGGCCTCGAATCCTCAGTTAAGTCGTATTTCCGCCTTGATGATGATTTGGTCGATATTCAGAGAAAAATTGGCTTCGATGAATATGTTGCTAAAGGTATAGCAAAAAATCCTGGATTGCGGATACTACGACAAGACCCTTGGGAAACACTCGTAGCTTTCATCCTATCTTCAACTTCAAATGTTCCGCGGATTGCGAGAACAATGGAATTACTTGCAAGTGAGCTAGGGGATTCATTAGAGCTTAATGGAATTGAAAGAAATACTTTCCCTAAACCTGCGGCACTAATCAATGCTGGAGAAACCTACCTAAGAGACCTGAAATGTGGGTTTCGAGCGCCATATTTAATTGCAGCGGCTAATCACGTTCAATCAGGGTTCATAAATTTAGAGGAACTGCGGCATGTTCCATACGATGACGCATTAATAGTATTGAAAAGCTTACCAGGCGTAGCAGAGAAGATTGCAGATTGTGTCATGTTATTTTCTCTGGATCATTTAGAGGCATTCCCTGTTGATCGTTGGATCAAGAGAGCCATGACACAATGGTATTTACTGGGTGAGAAGTCTAACTATCAGACAATTACTGATTGGGCTAGAGGGAAATTTGGAAATCTCTCAGGGTATGCAAATCAGTATATATATTGGGATATCAGGCAAACTGAACGCCCTATGATAGGGTCGGGTTCGACCATTCCACTCAAACCAAAAATTCCTAAAGGGTGAGCACGAATTTCCCAAAATGTTGAGATTTTTCCATCTCTTGATGAGCTTGTTGCACTTCTGATAAGTCAAAAGTGCGCTGGATAACGCTTTTGATCTTGCCTTCTCGAGCTGCTTCAATTAGTTCAACCAATGAGGAATTACTGCCCATGAAAACACCAAAAACATTCAATCGTTTTGTGAACAGGTGACCTAAGTGAATCTTAGCCTCAAATCCAGAAGTGACACCACATAGACCATAACGACCATTCACAGAAAGTGAGGAGTACAGGGTTTCAAAGAAGCGAGCACCAGTGGGATCCAACACAAGATCAACACCTTTGCCAGCAGTGATTGTATCGATGGATTTTGCGAGGTCTTGGGTTTCATAGTTGATTGCAAAATCAGCACCTAAATTCAATGATTCAGAAGCTTTAATATCTGAACTTGTTGCAACAATGCATCTGGCTCCAATGATGTTTTTCACAACTTGAATTGCTGCTGTACCGACTCCGCTTGAACCTGACATGACTAGTGCGGTTTCTTCTGGTCTCAGATGACCTTGTACCTTGAGGATTTCCCAAACTGGCAAAAACACAGTAGGTATACATGCAGCATTCTCATAGCTGATTTCCTCTGGAATTGGAACTACATTCTCAAAGGGTATAGAGATTAATTCTGCATTTGAGCCAGTTCTGTGAGTTCCCAACATTTGAGGACTTGGATTCAAACGAAGCATCGGATTTATAAGTACTCTTGTTCCCAATTTTGGTATTTCGGACTTAACGTTGCTACCTATTTGAACTATTTCACCTGCGCAATCTCCGCCCAATATATGAGGAAAACGAAGCCCTTTTGATGTACCTCTTATGCCTGCTCTTGTGTATATATCGAGGCGATTGAGAGAGCTTGCATAAACACGAACAAGGACATCACCATCTTCTAATTGTGGCTCTGGCAACTCACCGAATTTAAGAACACTTGGATCACCGTGTTCCTCAATGTATGCGGCTTTCATCGATCTAATCCTTCAAGTTTCAATTTTTTAACGAAAATAACTTCTGAGCGTTTGTTTCGTATATGTCCATCAATCACTTGGTCAGATAAAAGCCCCATCACAATTTTGAGCCGGTGGTTTTCAGGAAAACCCATTATCTTTAAATCTTCAAATGTGAGTAATGGCATTCGATGTGTGTTTGACAAATAAAGGCTGATATTGTTCCTTGTTTTCTGATTGCTAATCTCAAATAGAATTCTAATTTCTTTATCTGTAAAATCCTTTAATTCATTTCTGACTTTTGACGGAAATCGATTAACCTTAGTTAAAGTAAAATTTTGCAAAGCTGTTTGTAGTTTTTGAGTGGTTAATTTCTCATTTTTAGTTAGGGCAAGGCGAGTTGAGGTCGTGTTGAGATTTATTTGGCATAGTAATAAATAAAAGAGCGGCTGCCCACTCAGTTTTAACTTTCTGGCTTTAAGCAATGCACTATCAAGCTCACCATAGTCCAAAAAGTTGATAATTTTGGAAAGTAGACCTAGCCTGTGAGCTTTTAGGAGAATAGAGGCCCCTAGAGGCTCATTTGTAATCAGTATCAGTTCTCTACGGACCCTGGCAGGAGAAATTGTATTTAAAAACTCTGAATCCTGTGTAAATGCCTTTTTCGTTTTGGAACTTAACTTGAACCCTAATCCTACAGAGTACCTAATTGCCCTCAGAATCCTTGTGGCATCATCGCGAAAGCTACCCGCGTGAAGTATCCTGATTGTACTTTTCTGAATATCCTCTAGACCATTATTAGGATCCAATACTTCTCCCTCAGAACCATGATTAAGAGAAACAGCTATCGAATTCATTGCAAAATCTCTTCTTGAAAGGTCTGCCAAAATATCACTGGGCCATGTTTTTGGCAGCGCACCTGGAGTCATATAGTGTTCAGAACGCATGGTTGCAAGGTCAACTGTGAATTCATTTATTTCTGCTTTAATTGTCGAGAATTGCGGAAAGGATTTAAAAGGAACCTTGAGTTTACTGGTCAAATTCAGTGCATCAGAATCAACTACCAAATCAATATCTTTGATTGGTCTACATAAAATAGCATCCCTTATCGCTCCACCAACAACCCATACGTTCGTACCATCTGCATTGCATAGCTGCGCAAATTCTAGGATTTCACCTAGAATTTCCTTTGGAATTATTTGACTCGGGGGAATAATCATCTTTGTCATGGTTGAAGACTATCACTAGTTCTGCTAATTACTGATTATGGGTTCGTTGACACTCCTGTTCTTGGGCGTAGAATCGGTGGAAGAAAAATGGGGTGCTTATGAATATTCGCAAAGCCGATGTATATTTTGACTTTGGTTGACCTTTTGTGTGGAATGCAGCCGTCTGGCTGGATATGGTTCAAGAGGCACGCGATGGAATTGCTCCAATAGAAGTTACTTGGAAGCCATTTTCACTTGATCAAATTAATCAAAAAGTGGGCGAAGGCTATCAAGTATGGGACGAACCTGAAGAGAACATACCTGATCGTTTATGGGGTTTAAGAGCAGCAGTAGCAGCAGACTTGCAAGGACCTGGAGCTTTGAACAAACTTTTACCATTGCTATTGAAAGCTCGCCATGAAGATAGGAAAAACCTTGGTGACTTTGATGTCCTAACAGAAGCTGCAGTTACTGCAGGTTTAGATACGAATCGATTCCTGGAAGATTTAAAAGACCGATCTAGTTTAGAAGCAGTAGCTAAAAGCCACACAACTGCGGTGGAACAATTGGGGATTTTTGGCACGCCGACATTTGTTTTTGAGGATGGCGGCACCGCATTTGTAAAATTAATACGCCCTGATACTCCTGATGAAGCCGAGAAAGATTTTGAAAGCGTGATGAGCCTTGTAGAAAATGCTCGTTATGTCGGAGAAATTAAGCGTCCTCAACCACCTTGGCCTCGGGGTATATAGCGGAGGTAGCAATTGCCGTACCCGAATGAAGGGCTTAAGGGTTTAGAAAATACTTTGGGTATCAGGTTCGATGACCCAGTCATCTTGCAGCAGGCTCTAACTCATCGCTCATACTTAAATGAGCAGGGTTCTATGTCTTTGATTAGTTACGAGCGACTAGAATATCTTGGTGATTCTTTCCTGGGATGGGTAGTTGCAGCTGAACTTTTTAAAAGATACCCAGAATTTAGTGAAGGTGCTCTCACGGTAGCTAGATCACAATTGGTAAGAGGCGAATATCTAGCAGGATTTGCTCGGTCAATAAATTTGGGTTCTTATTTGGCTATGGGGCAAGGTGAAGAAAAATCTGGCGGCAGGGATAGAAATTCAAACCTAGCTGCTGCACTTGAATCGCTGATCGCTGCGGTTCTTATCGATCAGGGTCACGATAGGGCATATAAATTAATTGTTGATTGGATAAGTGACGATTTGAACTCATTTCCTTTGAATGGCCCCAAGCTCGATTCCAAAAGTAACCTCCAAGAGATTCTCCAGGAAAAAGGATTGTCATTACCGAGTTATTCGGTTTCCCTAACTAAAAGTGTGGATACCAAACCTACTTTTTTTGCCAGAGTAATTCTAAACGGCGAGGAAATTGGAACAGGGTCGGGCAATAAAAAAAGCCAGGCGGAGCAGCAGGCTGCACTAAACGCCTTGCATAAATTAAATGGTAGTTCGTGAAATTTCCTAATTCGCATTGAGGATTTATGGTTTTTAGTTTTTTTCGAAAACCCGAAAAAACAAATGATGCTCTTACCTTAACAAGAAAATCATGGAGTGGGAGTGTTTTTTCATTTTTTAAGAATTCAAAATCCGTTAGCGCTGAAAACTGGGATCAGCTTGAGGAAGCGTTGATTTCTGCTGATATAGGTGTCAAAACATCTATAAAGTTGGTAGAGGAAGTACGAAAAAGATCAAAAAAGGAAAATTTAGTTGATTTCCAATCACTGATTGAAGTTTTTAAAGATGAACTAACAGCACTATTAGGTTCAGAGAATTACCAAAACAATACCTTTCTCGAGTCTGAAGATTTATACGAAAAGCCATACGTAATTTTGGTAGTCGGTGTCAATGGAGTTGGTAAGACTACTAGTATTGCAAAAGTAGCAAGCCATTTTTTGAAAAATGGTAAAAAAGTCATGATAGGAGCTGGTGATACCTACCGTGCTGCAGCAATAGAACAGGTTCAAATTTGGGGTAAACGACTTGGGATTGATGTCATCGCTCACCAATCAGGCTCAGATCCAGCTGCAGTAGCATTTGATAGTTATAACGCGGCTTTGTCTCGGAACGCTGATGTTTTGATTTTTGACACAGCTGGGCGCCTCCATAATAAGACCGACTTAATGAATGAATTGCAAAAAATTTCTAGAGTATTCAAACGTGCAAACGAATTAGCACCTCACCAAACATTGCTTGTGCTTGATGCCACAACCGGCCAAAATGGATTGCAGCAAGCAAGAATATTCAACGAATCCGTGGGTATTAGCAGTGTGTTTTTGACTAAACTTGATGGGACTGCTAAGGGAGGAATTGTTGTAGCTATTGCATCGGAGTTAGGACTTCCCGTGAGTTTCGTTGGAACAGGAGAGTCGATGGAGGATGTTTCACTATTCGACATCGATGATTATGTTAACGGTTTGTTTGAAGGCTGAATTTCGAGATAGGCGATTAGGTCAGTATGTACGGGCAGATTGTTTTTTGGATAATAATTTTGGAAATCATAGGTTTGGTAGGATTTCCAATAGCTTTTCGTTCTTTTTCCAGGCTTGGAGACAGAGGATATAACTTTTCCAAACCTCTGAGCCTTTTACTTCTGTCTGTACTTACTTGGTTTTTAGGACTAACTCACATAATTCCTAATAGCATTTTCTCTATTATTCTGGCCCTAATCATCCTCTTGGGCATTTCTTACGCTGCTTCGAAAAATCACATTGAAGATTTATTAAAATTCTTAAAATCTAACCTGAAGACAATTTTAATCTCAGAAGTAATATTCATTACTATTTTTGTAATTTTTGCACTAGCGCGATCTTTATCTCCGGACCTGAACCACACTGAACAACCGATGGACTTGATGTTTTTGAATGCGGTGATTACCAGCCCTTCATATCCACCGCAAGATCCTTGGCTATCAGGCGAAGTAGTTTCTTATTACTACTTCGGCTATTTAATATTTGGTGTATTAGCACAGCTATCAGGTCTAGCTTCAGAAGTTGCATATAACCTGGGTATTGCGACTATAGCCGCATTAAGCGCAATTACTATACTCGGAATAGTTTTCAACCTTGTACGCATTTCGAATGGCTCTCGGTATGGTGCAATCGCAGGTGGACTAGGCGCGTTATTTTTCCTTGTGTTTGCGAGTAACTTAGTGGGTACTTTGGAGTTGTTAAGATCTTCTGGTGTTGGATCAGAGACTTTCTGGGAATTTATTGGAGTTCAAGGGTTAGCAGGGCTTTCAAACCCATCGCATACTTGGAGACCCGATGATTCATTTTGGTGGTGGTGGCGTGCAAGCAGAGTAATACCGGGAACAATCAACGAATTCCCGATGTTTAGTTTTTTGTTAGGGGATCTTCATCCCCATGTGATGTCGATACCGTTTGTTTTGTTAGTGGTAGGTGTAGGGTTACAGATTTATCAAACTCCCAGACTACTGTCGACCGTTTCTCTGAGACAAGTTCCTTTATTGATGTTTCCAATCGTGACCAGCCTTTTACTTCTTGCGGCTGCACTTGTAGTTATTAATTGGCCAGCAGGCCTATTTGACTGGGCACAAGATTTGCTTGTTTACAGCGGATTGATTTTTATAGTTTTACTAATCAGTTTAACCGCGCTTGCAACCTTGGTTGGTCTAGTAACCTGGACTCCTGGTTCAATAAGGATATTAGGTTGGCCCTTTTTCCTTACGGCTGTGATTTCAATTGGAGTGCTCGCCGCTATAAATCTTTGGGATTTACCACTTGGGGTATCGATAGTGAGCGGTGCAATTTTGCTTAATGCTGTGCGATACGGAGGAAATATAAAGCGAAGACTCGGTAGAGGAGCAGTTTTAATTTGGTTGATTTTTGTATTATCGCTACTTGCATTCGCTCCTTATTATTTAACACTAGAGACTACAGGTTCTGGAATTTCTGCATTAAGAGAAATCGTTAGCCGCCCAGTACATTTATTTTTGATCTGGGGAGCTTTCTTAGCATTGGCATTAAGCTTGTTGATGGCCGTTATACCTCGTGTAATAGTGCAACATGGGAACTGGGTTTCCAGGCTGGGAGTTTCAGCCTTTTTGATTTTCACCCCCCTGATGATTTGGTTTCAATGGGGTGCCCGACTTTTCACTGCAACAATTTTAGTTTTATTTATCCTCGTAGTTATATTTTCAATTCGTAGAGCAGGTTATCGATTACTAGCCGCAGACGAGGTGAATTTTGCCGGAACGGGGACTGGCTTAACACTAATTGTTGGAGGGTTAATTATTGCTGGAGGCCTTCTGTGGGACGGGATAATGAATGGTGAAAGAATTGGGGATGAATCGGGCCCTGCATTTGAAAGATTGTTAATTGTTTTGCCATTAGCATTGCTTGCTTTAATTTCCACTTATGGCTCTTGGTCTGGTACAGAAGTAAGAGGATTGCGTGCGAGGGATAACCTCAAAGGCATAACTCCAATCTTGGGGCTTCTAGGGTTGGCGTCCATTATTTTAATGGGAGCGGAGTTATTCTTTGTATCTGATTTGTTCGGTGGTGACTTAAGGCGAATGAACACGGTTTTTAAATTTTATTACCAAGCCTGGATTTTGCTTTCTATAGTTGCTGGGTTTTCAATTTGGTACGTAACATCAAGATGGAATCAAAGATCATTAGGCGGGCGCATTGGGTTGTTCACTTGGGTATTCTTTTTGGTAATCATGATTGGTTCGTTAAGTTACTATCCCGTCGCTAGCCTTACAGCTAGCCACACTTACGTTAGTGCAAAAACCTTAGATGGGCAAAGGTATATAGAAAAGGAAAACATAAATGAGTCTTTGACAATTGATTGGCTTAGAAAAAATGTTGAGCCAGATGCCGTAGTTCTTGAAGCTGCAGAAATACCTTGTGCTAGTAGTCAAGGTTTTTGTTCGGATTGGACTTCAGTCGGAAGGCTTTCTGGTAGTACAGGCAGACCTACAATTATTGGTTGGGAACAGCATGAAATGCAATGGAGAAGAGATGATTCTTCGGTCACTGGTCGTCGGTTCGATGTTAGGTCAATATACGAGACAGTTCAAAATGATGAGGCCGTAGTGCTTCTTAATAAATACCAAGTGGATTATGTAGTGATCGGCCCCAGAGAACGTTCAGCTTATGGTATCAAAGGCAGGGAAAAGTTTTTCCAACTCGGAGTCCCTGTTTACTCTGTGGGTGAATCAGCGGGGTTTGAGATTTTTAAAATAAATTCTGATTTGGGCACTTCATGAATTTAGTGCACAACATACTTATACGTGTTAGAGAGTCTACTCAAGGTTTAGTTGGGGCATTCTATTCAATATTTGGCTTTCAAAAGGCAACTACTGATTCTCGGCTTTCTCGTAATCAGCTTTTAGTTTTATCTGTATTTGGATTATTGGTTCTTTTGGCTTTAATCTCTCGTTTTTGGGATTTGGGTGGACGCGCGTTGCATTACGATGAGTTACTGCACGCGTGGTATTCTTGGTTATTTAGCACCGGCTCTGGATACGCTCATACACCAATGACGCATGGACCATTTTTGTTCCATGTTGTCGCAGGCGCATTCGTCGTATTTGGTGACAATGAAATTTCAGCAAGGTTTGTTCCTGCCTTATTTGGAGTGTTTGCTGTCTTACTTCCAATCTTGCTAAGGCGCGAATTAGGAATTCTCGGAGCTTTATCAACTTCAACCTTTTTATTGGTATCTCCGACGTTCCTTTATTTTAGTAGATTCTTGCGCAACGATATCTTCATGGCTGTTTGGTCGCTACTTTTAGTAGCTGTGATGTATAGGTATTTTGTTACCCCAAAAAAGAGTTTGTTGTTCATATGGGTTGTTGTATGGGCTTTTGCATTTACTACCAAAGAAACTACATTCTTTTTGGCTTTGATTATTGGAATCGCGTTATTTTTTTCGTCAGCTAATCATTTTTATAAATGGATACAAGGGCGAGCGACTTTACGCGAAACACCGCCCTCAGGCGTTTTGCTCCTCACTTTAGTTACTATCTCACTATCTCTCTGGGCACCTTTGTCTCATCTTGTTTTTCGTTTTGTTGGATTTACTTTGGTAAACCCCGACTCTAACGATCCTAGTGTACATTCTGGAGAGGTACTTCGATTCGCTGTTGAAACGGGGGCACCCGTTGGTGGTGCACTTTTCATTGCTCTGTTCATAGTTTTAGTTTTATCGGCTCTTAGCATATTTACAGGCTTTCTGTGGAATAAAAAACTATGGATTGCTTTGGCAGTTTGTTTTTGGCTAATTTGGGTAACTCTTTTCACGAGCTTTTTTACAAACTCTCAGGGATTTTTTACTGGAATTTGGGGTTCACTGGGGTATTGGATGGCTCAACAATCTGTTGAACGTGCGGGCCAACCTTGGTTTTATTATGTGTTGGGCTTGATTTGCTATGAGTACTTGCTATTAATACCTGCTTTATTAGGCTCTTCCTATTTAGTATTTAAGGGCAAACCATTTGATCGGTTTTTGGTCTACTGGAGTATTACTTCTGTTTTTGCGGGCATTTATGCAGGTGAAAAAATGCCCTGGCTATTACTTAGCCAAATTTTACCTTTATCACTTGTTGCAGGTCGTACTACCGGGATTTTACTTCTCAGTATTTGGCAGAACGTTAAGAGTGATCCTTGGGGATGGAAATGGACATCTAAATACACTTCGATTCTGATTTTGGCCTTAAGCGCAGCATTTATATCTTTTTTAGCATTGGCAATACTGATGCTAATTCGTAGCAGATCATTTTATTCCGAAGCATGGTTTTGGATTTTCATCTTGTTAGCATTGATTATCGTGTCGGCAATAATTTGGATCACTTTAAAGCAACAAGAGAATGGGAAAACCAACATTCAGATCACATTATTGGGGGCACTTTTAGTTCTCTCATCTTTAACCTTAATATCGGGGTTAAGAGTCAATTATAGTTACGCTAGTTATGAGAGACCGAACGAGCTTTTAGTTTACTCTCAAACAGGACAAGAAAGTGCCTATGCAACAGAATGTATAAATAAACTTGCTGCAGATTCAGGCCTCGGCGCTAATCTAAAAATTCTAATTGGCGAATCTGATAATTTTTCATGGCAATGGCGCTGGTATTTAAGAGGATTTGATAAAGTACATTATCAATCGTTGAAGGCAGAACCTCTTACAGCTCCCCCATTATTCGACGTAATCGCTTTCAGTAACACTGTGAGAGGTGTAAATCAATATGAGCTTGTTGGGTTTACCAAAGTTGGAGAATTGAATCATCTTTGGTGGTTCCCGAATCATGCTTACGAGGACCTTTCGCTCAAAATTGTTCTGATGAATCTGGCAAATAGAGAGGCATGGAATTCTGCAGTTGATTACTTTTTCTCACGAACAATGAAAAGCAAACCATATAGATCAGAAGGCAGTTTGTATGTTGCTGATAGGTTCGCTGAATATGCTATAGACTGTACCACCCTAAGGTCTGCCGATTCATAAATAGGCTTTATTCAGGAGTAAGAATGTCTAGAAGGATAGGACTTGGCATCATTGTAAGTTCGGTCTTTATATTGTTACTTATTTTGAGGATTGACGACTTCTCCGAGTCAAAAGCAGAACTTTTAAAGGCTAATTATTTGTATTTGATTCCAGCTGCTGCCGTCTATTTGATTAGTTTTATTTTTAGAGCAAGTAGGTGGGCTTTTATACTCAAACCGATATCACCTAATATTCAATTCACACGCTTATATCCTGTCATTATGGTTGGGTATATGGCAAATAATTTATTACCAGCTAGATTAGGCGAAATTGTTAGGGCTTATTATCTTTCATCAAGAGAATCAGTGAGCACCACTACGGCAATAGCGACTATATTGGCTGAGAGAGTCTTTGATGGATTGACTTTAATCACAATACTATTTATTTCGATGGTGTTTTTGCCTGTTGATCAATTATCAGACAGGGCTACAGATGTTTTGGGTATTTCTCAAAGTTTTGTTTTGATTCTCATTTTAATTATTTATTCATTTGCACTAATTGTGATGACCACTTTAGCTCGAAAAGACAGCTTTGTTCGAGGGTTGTTGAAAAAAATAACAAACATTCTTCCGGAAAAGGCTGCAGCAATTATTGATAAATTTGCTGATCGATTTTTGGCAGGCTTCTACGGATTGGGAAACCCAAAGAGGATTGTGGGCATTTTAGTTCAATCGCTACCTATATGGTTAATTGAAGGTTTTGTGTTTTATATTGTTGCCTATGCATTTAATATCGATTCGTTTTTCTCTTCTGAAGCAGCATTGCTTGGTGCAATACTCCTTACTTTAGCAGTTTCCAACCTTGCAACGTCTCTTCCTTCATCTCAAGGCGGAATAGGGCCATTCGAATTTTT